>JAYVRH010000622.1:0-3825 GCA_043776495.1 Cyclobacteriaceae bacterium | reverse complement strand
AAGTCGGGTTTGTTGGCAAAAACTGAATTCTGCTTGCCTGGAGTGCCGCCTTTCGTGCTCTCAGAAGCCGCCCAATTGTCACGCTCACCGCATGGATTGTTGGGGTCAATCAACTCAAGTGTCCAACCACCCTCTTGCTTATCGACATCGCGATACCAGTCCAGGTTATAATTGATGGAGTCCAGAATTTGGTTTGCTCCATCCTTCAGTGTGATACTCTCTCCTCCATTGTTGAGTGTGGGGAAATTAGAGAGCCCAATGGTCTTGCCAAAGCCGGAGAAGAGATTTGCGGAAGCCGAAGCTGTGACAATCCAATACTCCCCAGGTAAAATAATTTGAGAAGGAAAGATGCCTGACGAACTACCATCCGATAACTTCCACCCCGACATATTAAACGGACTCTGACTTCGGTTATAGATTTCAACAAATTCGGCACTGGGTAATCCTACCTGGGGTGACGGGTCAGGAAAGATTTCTGTGAAGATGATGTCTTTATTCTTGACGTTAACTTCATTAAAAAATAGAACACTCATAGTCGTAGGGTTCATTGTATTTCCAGCGGCATCTCTTATGCCGGAAACTTGCATCGAATAAGTAATTCCATTAATTAATGACGTTGCAAAATACAGTCGGATGGTTTTCTCATCGGGTTGTAGAATCGCAGATGCAGGTGCACCAAGGGCAACCACAAAGAAGTTAGCTGTAGTTTTTGCCGAAGATTGTTCCAAGGGCTCAGAGAACAAAACGTCAATTCGCTCCTGATTAACCGTCGTAATGGCTTGGATCGTTG
Source organism: Cyclobacteriaceae bacterium (assembly GCA_043776495.1). Lineage (GTDB taxonomy): Bacteria > Bacteroidota > Bacteroidia > Cytophagales > Cyclobacteriaceae > ELB16-189. The sequence continues at coordinate 3,035 of JAYVRH010000622.1, read as the reverse complement.
GTGGTGTTGTGTCAACAACCCTCGTACCTGTCACATTAAAATCATCAAACCAGAATTTATCCGATCGTGTGGCCGTGTAGGTACACTGAATTCCAAAATAGGCAGAAGCTGTGAATACATTGTCGGGGATAGCTCCCTCCAATGAATACTTTCCGGACGGACCCACGTCCGAAAACAATCGCCATCCCCCAAGTACATCCCTTGTTACCTTTACTTTGACCATGACCAGCGGCATACCAAGACGGCCATCCAATCCGTCGATGATCTTTGTTTCAATGGTACCATTCTGCCGATAAAGACTTATCTCATCTGTCGTATAACCTACTTTGATGAAATATCCATTCAGCGCAGAGTTGAGATTAGGTAGGTCTGAAACGAGGTAGATTTTGGAAAAATTGGTACTGCTGGGATTGAAGTCCATCTGCAGATAAAATTCCCATGTTGCATCATCAATGGCCCTGCTTGGAGTAGACAAAAATGCTGTTTCTGATACCGTCTGGGCCTGTAATTTCAGTTTTCCTGAACTAACAATAAACTTAGAAACGTCCCCTGCCCATGGGGGCTGATTCGTAAAATCTCCATCCGAAAAGCCATCGGAGAACTGAGCCCAACAGCAGCTTGCCAAAAGAAAAAATGTAATAAATGCAACGATTTCCCTGCTCTTCATCCTACCAAAATACCATTTGTACTATTTTTGTGGTTCTTAAATTTAAAAACGTCATGAAAATAGTTGTGGTGGGTGCGACCGGGCTGGTAGGCCAGGAGGTTTTGAAAGTAATGGAAGAACGCAATTTCCAGTTTGATGAATTGTATTTGGTGGCTTCCGGAAAAAATGTTGGAAAGCATATTTCCTTTAAGAATAAGCAGTATACCATTATAAGCATGGAAGAAGCCTGCAATCTTGCAGCAGATGTGGCAATTTTTTCTGCTGGGGGAAACACATCCCTGGAATGGGCGCCAAAATTCGCAGACAAGGGCACGATCGTGATTGATAATTCATCCGCCTGGAGGATGGACGAAACCAAGAAATTGGTTGTCCCGGAAATCAACGGTCATGTACTCCGCATTGATGACCGCATCATCGCGAATCCAAATTGCTCGACCATACAGATGGTCATGGCGCTTGCCCCGCTCCATGTAAAATATAGACTCAAGAGGATTGTGGTATCAACGTATCAATCCGTCACCGGAACCGGCAAAGATGCCGTGCAACAGCTAATGGATGAACGCAAGGGGATCGATGGAATAAAGATTTATCCTCATAGGATCGATATGAATGCGTTGCCGCACATTGATGTGTTTGTTGATAATGGCTATACAAAAGAGGAGATGAAAATGGTGAACGAGACGCGCAAGATATTGGGCGACAACTCGATTGGCGTCACCGCCACTACGGTACGTGTCCCAACGATCGGCGGACATTCCGAAGCAGTCAATGCCGAGTTCCATAAAGACTTTGATCTCGCCGAAGTACGGGAGCTTTTGGAAAATGCACCTGGCGTCATCGTAATGGACGACGTTAAGAATAATATTTATCCAATGCCCATTACATCACACGGAAAAGATGAAGTGTTTGTCGGAAGAATTCGCAGAGATGAGTCACAACCAAATACGTTGAACCTCTGGGTAGTGGCTGACAACCTCCGCAAAGGCGCCGCCACCAATGCCGTTCAAATTGCCGAGTTTATGATGGAGAAGAATCTGGTCTATTAAATTTATGGGCTTGAGCGATCGGTGACAACACCGACCGCTGGCTTAGTAAACACCTCATCACTTCGATCCTGCCGCCACCGGCTCAGGGTGTTTCACATACCTTTCAAAGAATTCAATCACCCTCAGCATGTGGTCCATCATTCTTCCAGGATTGCCGCTGCGTGTCAGTTCATGTCCTTCCTTCGGATAGCGAACATATTCAACGGGCTTATTGAGGATCTTCAAACTCTTATAAAGCATCTCCCCCTGAATGATTCCCGTGCGCAAGTCCTGATCGCCATGAATGATCAGCAATGGGGTATTAATGTTTTTTACATAGCTGTAAGGTGACTCAGAATCCAGCAGCTTCTTGGTCTCGGGATCCCAGGGATATCCTCCAAAATCATTTGGCACCAGACTCCAGGCATTCCCTTCACCCAGGAAGGTAGTCAGCTCATAGACTCCTCTTTGCGCATTGGCAGCTTTGAAACGATTGTCATGACTCACCAGCCAGGCAACCATGTAACCGGCATAACTTCCTCCTTCCACAAAAAGTTGGTCCTTATCGATCCATGAATTGTTCTTCATCGCATCGTCCAGTGAACTTAGAATATCACCTGCCGGGCCAGCACCCCAGTCCTTAAAATTTGCCTTCTTGAATTTGTCTCCATAACCCCCGCTGCCGCGCGGATTGCAGTACACCAGGCCATATCCCCAGCTATTCTCAAGCTGATATTCGTGCCACATTGAAAAAATGCCAGGTCCCCACATCGCGGTGGGTCCTCCATGAATGTTGAGGATGGTGGGATATTTAACGCCTTCCTTTTTGCCCACCGGTTCCATCACCCAATATTGAATCTTGTTTCCATCTGGTCTTGTTTGCCAATATTCCTTCGGAGAAATTATCTGTTTGTCCTTGATCCAACTTTCATTGAGCTTAGTGAGTTGTCGATTGCTCTTGTCCTTCAGATTTAACATGTAAACCTCCCAGGGATTCTTTGTTTCGGTAAGTGCATAGACCACCTTATCTCCCTTCAAAGCAAAATCATTTACGCCATTGTCGTTACCAAAAATCCTTGTGATTGCTCCTCCCTTCGAAGGAACGCTAAAGATTGGAATGTCTCCATCGGTTTGAGAAACAAAGTAAATTGTTTTGCCATCGGATGACCACAACGCCCCGTTCACATCACGATCCAATGATGTGGTAATAATCTGGGGAGTGCCTCCCACCGTTGCGACGACCGCGAGTTGGGTCTGCGTTGCATGGCGGTTTTGAATGGACTGTGCAGAAAATAGCAATTGAGTTCCATCAGGAGAATAAGAAGCGTTGGAGATGCTATGAC
>JAYVRH010000621.1:0-13569 GCA_043776495.1 Cyclobacteriaceae bacterium | reverse complement strand
TGAATAAACCGCTCCATGGCTTTTTGCTCTTCGTCCTTCAGGATATCAGCTGTGGTGTTGAGGAAAATAATTACCTGAAAATTCTGAAGGTAATTGTCGGTGATGGGCATGCCTTCCTGGTGCCATCGCACATCAAAGAAATTCCTTGCTCCCAAGGCCTTGATGGCTGTGATCCCTTCATTGATGGATTCATGGTGCCAACCGGCAGTTTTCGTCACCAACAAAGCACTAAATTGTTTTTTTTCCTGAGCATTTGAAGGACTGCTACACAGCCCAAAAATAAAAAATACGAACAAGACCATTTGACGGGTTTTGAATAATAGGTTTTTCATATGATTTTAAATTTTATGCATTACTTTCTGAATGGCTTTTTGAACAATTTCGATATCGTTAAATCCCCTGAAGCCGCTAAATCCAATTGACAACCGCGTGTCACCATCGATTTGAATGGGTTGACCACCGACCCAACCGATCAGGTCTGGAAGTTCGATCGGGGAGTCCTCCGGATTCATCTCGCCTCCAAAGACAATTTTTTCGTAATCTCCGGTTTTGTGTCCGGTAATCCACACCTGACTTGCCTTCTTCCAGGCGATGCTAAAAAACTTACGCTGCTTTAACTTGTTGTTTCCAAATAGCTTCCCGTAGATCTTCCCATCTTCGGTGATGATACAGATAGCTACATTCCCATCCGATATGCGCCAATCTTCCGGACTGCTACGGAAGCCAGAAATTTCTACTTCAAGGACCTCAAATATTGAATTGATTATTTTTTCAAGCTGTGTGGTATCCATCTGTATATTGAGGACTTATATCAATCCTTATTTTTATTACTTTGCAAAAGTAGTGAAATAAAGTACTGGTGCAGACAAGGCTCCAATGAATTGAAATGACATAAGGAATAGTCAGAAATCGTAATACCTAAAACAAAAAAATATGAAAAACATTGTCTCAAGTCTATTGGTTATGACTGGTTTGATATGCACCAGCATCTCTGCAACCGCCCAATACAACCGCGTTGCTATGAATCGGGAATACATCATCTCACTCACATCGCAGTGGAAGGGTGAACGTCTGCCGGATGGAAGACCTAATGTATCCGATAATTTGCTGGAAAGGCTTAAGAAAGTCGTATTGACACATGCCTGGGGTGGGTTGAAGAAAAACAAATTCAATAACCAATACCAGGGGAAATGGATGATGATCAATCCTGATAAGAACACGGTCATGACCGGACGCGTAGTGACAGCGCAGTATATGCCACAGAGGCCAGACTTTGGCGATGTGATCAGAAAGGTTGGATTGGCAGAAGGCCACAGCGAAAAAGCAGGATCGAATGTATGGCCAATCGAGATGCTTAAGGATGGTGATGTCTATGTTGCCGATTCTTATGCCAAGGTGAATGAAGGCACCTTGATGGGCGATCGACTGGCAAATTCCATTTATTCAAAATCAAAGCGGGGAGTTATTTTGTGGGGAACGGTCAGGAACATCCAGGAAATCAAGAAGATTGATGGTTTTAATGGCTGGATCTTAGGAGATCACCCTTCCGCCATCAATGAAATGATGCTCACCTCAATCAATGCGCCGATCCGGATGGGGGACGTTACGGTGTTACCCGGAGATGTTGCTTTTGCCAGTCCCTATGGAACGCTCTTTTTCCCAGCCTACCTCGTGGGTGAAATTGTATTGGAAGCGGAGATCAGCAATCTTCGACACGTTTATGGGATCACGCGCAACAAGGCTGGCGATTGGACCACCGGACAAATCGATAGTGACTATACACCACGAATGACCAAAGAGTTTTATGATTATTTGAGAAATATGTCGGATGCTGAATTGCCAATGCCTCGTAAAGAATTGAACGAATATTTAGAGGCGCATAAATAGATTAGCATGAGGCGTTCCTACATACTTGTCGGTCTTATTTTATTGACGTTGACATCAGTTGCAACAGGTCAACATCTGGCAAACCCAATTTTGTTATGGCCTGAGGGCGCGCCTGGCGCCACCGGTACTACAGATGAGGATAAGCCGGCCATCATACCCTTTATACCCGAAGCTTCTAAGCGCAATGGTGCAGCAATATTGGTTGTTCCAGGCGGCGGGTTCACAATACGAGCCGTGGATCATGAAGGAGTTTTGGTTGCACAATGGCTTAAAGACCAGGGGATTACAGCATTCCTACTTAGATATCGATTGAGGCCGCTTTATACCCGGGCTGATTGGGTGCGGGATGGGCAACGTGGCATGCAATTTATTCGATCGCATGCGGCAGAGTACCACATCTCAACAAATCGTGTTGGAGCTGTTGGGTTTTCCGCAGGAGCAAATCTAATTGCTGACATGGCAATTAATCCACTGCCTGGCAAGGCCGATGCGAAAGATCTCCTCGATCGCTTTCCTACAAGACCTGATTTTCTACTCATGGCTTACGGTTCCATGCAACTCCCTAAAGGTCTTGATTCAATCAAAGTGGCAACCCTTCCGCCCACATTTATGTATGGCACAGCTCAGGACGAGGGAGCTACACGAGGGATGCTTGAAATGTACACTACTTTATTTCGCGCCAAGGTTCCGGTAGAAGCACATTTCTTCCAAAAAGGTGAGCATGGATCTGGCTTTGCAATTGGAGATCCCATTTTAGGCGAATGGCCAAAGCTGATGCGGACCTGGTTGGCTACTGGTGGGTTTCTGACAGACAAACCACAATGTGCAATGACGGGTGTTGTACTGCTGGATGGTGCACCATTATTGAGAGGCATGATAATCCTCACTCCGGTAGATGACCTCAATGCTCCACCTGTTACCGTTTACATTAACAATACGGGAACAGGGGAACTCGGACGATTCTCTCTAACCAGAAGCTTAGGACCTGCCGAAGGCAATTACAGGGTAGAAGTAAGACAAGATGCGATGCGTTGGACCAGCAACTCTCGTGACCCAATGATGATCAGCATGATGAAAAAAGAACGCGACCATTCGCTCACCGAAAAAGATACAAAGGAGTGGGGAGAGTTCCTTAGAAAGCGGGACTTGTCGCCCAGCATTTACAATCAGCGTGTCTTCCTTCGACAACATCCAAATGATAATCGTGATTACAACGTGAAAATGAAGGATGGAGCTGACCTCAAAATTGAAGTCTTTAGTAAATAGAATATCAAGGCGATACATCAAAAGGAATTAAAAAGATACTTAGACAACCATAAACAATTAAAAAATGAAAAAGCTAACAGTACTGGTCCTATTTAATTTGATTCTGTTTTCACCCTTGTTTGCCCAAACTTCTGAAGAGAAGGAGGTGGCTGTAAGTGCTGAAGCTTTGCGCAAGGCAATGATCGATGCTGATAAGAGCGCATTGGAAAACCTGATTGCGGATGACGTGAGTTATGGGCATTCAGGTGGTAAGGTAGATACCAAAACTTCCTTTTTGGAATCGGTGCTGATGGCTAAGAACGACTACAAGACGATCACCATCTCAGACCAAACGATAAAAATGGCAGGGAAGGACCTCGCCATCGTTCGCAGTAAATTCAATGCCGAGATACTGACGGACGGACAAATTCACAAGCCCGATCTCAGTGTGTTGCAAGTGTGGCAGAAGCAAAAAGGTTCATGGAAATTATTGGCACGTCAGGGATTTATTGTTCCACCTCCTGCTAAATAATCAATAAAGCCTTTACGCTGATGGCCCAATCCAAGGATGAAAATGCTGTTGTAAGCGCCGTAGAAAAATTCCGGCAGGCAATGGTCTCAGGTGATGAATCAGTGCTGGAAAGCCTGGCTGAGGAATTTAGTTACGGCCATTTTATGGTTTTCATAGGGATGAAAAACCTGTTGGTATCCATCAGCTCTTGAAATTCATATTTCTCATAAAATTGTTTAGCTCTAAGATCAATGCAATCCACGACAACAGCAAAGGAGGCTATTGTTCTACTCACATCATAGGCCCTTTTAAGGGAATCAAAAAGAGTTTATAAAACATGGCGCCACGGCTTGCCAGTTTCACGAAATACCATCATATTCACGGCCTTTGTGACAACTTAAAAACACATTAAATCTTTATGAGTAGATATTTCAATTTTTCTGCAGGACCGGGTGTATTACCCCTTGAGGTATTAAAAAAAGCACAGGCAGAGCTTGTGGAGTACCGCACCGCGGGTATGTCGGTGATGGAAATGAGCCATCGCTCCAAGGACTATATGGCCATTATCGAGGGAACCGAAAAGAACCTGCGAGAATTGATGAGCATCCCGGACAACTACAAAGTGTTGTTTCTGCAAGGAGGGGCCTCCCTCCAGTTTGCAATGGTGCCCCTGAATTTATTTTCAGCTGCAAAAAAAGCGGATTATATAAATACGGGTGCCTGGTCAAAGAAAGCAATCTCAGAAGCCAAGCGCTATGGAAGTGTGAAAGTGGTTGCCACATCGGAGCCACAGAATTTCAATCACATCCCCAAGTTAACGAAAGATATGTTCACTCAGGATGCGGACTATGTTCACATCACCACGAATAATACGATCTATGGAACCACCTTTCCGGATCTGCCGGATACTGGAAAAATTCCTTTGGTGGCGGACATGTCATCCAACATCCTGTCGCAGGTTTATGATGTATCAAAATTTGGTCTCATCTACGCAGGTGCCCAGAAGAACCTTGGCCCTGCCGGTGTTACCATCGTGATCATTCGCGAAGACCTCATGGGGCACGCCATGGACATCACACCCACCATGCTCAATTACAAAATCCATGCAGACGAAGGATCGATGTACAATACCCCTCCGTGTTATGCCATCTACATGATCGGCCTTGTTCTGGAATGGATGTTGGAAAATGGAGGAGCACCCGCCATGGAAAAGAAGAATCGTGAGAAGGCTGCCCTGCTCTACGATTATCTGGACCAGTCGAAATTATTTAAAGGCACGGTGGAACGTGGGTCGCGCTCCATAATGAACATCCCATTTGTAACGGGAAGTGATGAACTGGATGATAAATTTATTGCCGAGGCAAGTAAGAAAGGATTGAAGACCTTGAAGGGTCATCGTTCTGTGGGCGGAATGCGGGCAAGTCTTTACAATGCGATGCCACGCGAAGGTGTCGAAACGCTGGTGTCTTTTATGAAGGAATTTGAAAAAGCCAATTCATAATGGCCTCTACAAAATATAAAATACAAACCTTCGACAAGATCGCTTCCGAAGGATTGAAACGATTTTCGGTAGAAGAGTATGAAGTGGCCTCGGAGTTTGTGAATCCGGACGCATTGCTATTGCGAAGTTTTTCATTGCACGACTTTTCTTTCCCCGCCAGCGTAAAGGCCGTAGCCAGGGCAGGAGCGGGTGTCAATAATATTCCAATTAAGAAATGCACTGAACAAGGTATTGTAGTGTTCAACACACCCGGTGCGAATGCCAACGCTGTTAAAGAACTTGTCCTTATAGGGCTGCTTTTATCTTCCCGCAAAATCAACCAGGGAATTTCGTGGACCCAATCCCTTAAAGGCAAGGGTGCTGAAGTGCCTGCTCTGGTGGAGAAAGGGAAGGCTTCATTTGTGGGCCCAGAAATATTTGGAAAGACACTCGGCGTGATTGGCCTGGGTGCCATCGGCATGCTCTCCGCGAATGCGGCCGAAAGTCTTGGCATGCGCGTGATTGGTTTTGATCCCTATATTTCCATAGATGCCGCCTGGCAATTATCCAAAAACGTGGAGAAGGCAAGGAGTCTGGATGCTTTGCTGGCAGAGTCGGACTACATCACCATTCATGTACCCCTTATCGACAGCACCAGGGGATTCATTGATAAGTCCAAGTTTGCCATCATGAAGTCCGGTGTCAGGATTTTGAATTTCGCACGTGAGGGCCTCATTAATAAAGCGGATGTTCTTGAAGCCTTGAAGTCGGGAAAAGTCGCCTGCATGGTCACAGACTTTCCGGAGGAGGATTATTTAGGACATGACAAGATCATCACCGTTCCGCACCTGGGTGCCTCCACACCGGAGTCGGAAACAAACTGTGCGATCATGGCCGTGGACCAGTTGAAAAATTTCCTCGTGAACGGCAACATTAAGAACTCAGTCAACTTTCCACCTGCAGACATGCCACGCAATGGTGGCTCTCGGATCATCATCGCTAATAAAAACATACCCGCGATGGTTGGAAAGATCACCGCAGTGCTGGCAGAACAGAATCTTAACATAGCAGATTTGCTCAATCAGCATCGTGAAGATATGGCGTATAACATCATTGACATTGATGGTGAAGTGAAAGAAGCCCAGATTGAAAAAATCAAATCAATTGAGGGTATTATACTGGCGCGGTTGTTACCACCCAACCGGTGACGCTCAAGGTGACCATCCTTCGACTTCGCTCAGGATGAACACCTCGACTTCGCTCAGGATGACAGTTCTCCTTCGAAGAATGTCCGACTGAGCGGAGTCGAAGTCCAACTATAAATAACTATAAAAATGAAAATCAAGCCCTTCAAAGGCCTTCGTCCGGTTAAAGAAAAAGCAAAACTGGTTGCCTCACGTCCATACGATGTACTGAATTCGGATGAAGCTAGGGAAGAAGCAAAAGGCAATCCCTATTCATTTCTGAATGTGGTGAAACCGGAGATTACGCTTCCAGAAGAAACAGATCATTATAGTCCGGCCGTGTATCTGGCAGGAAAAAGTAATTTTGAAAAATTGGTGAAAGACGGAGTCTTCTTTCAGGACAAAGAAGACTGCTTGTATATCTATGAATTGATCATGGATGGCCGGGCACAGAATGGCATTGTCGCATGTGCTTCGGTGGAGGACTATCTTCAGGGTCACATCAAAAAGCATGAACTCACCAGGCCGGATAAAGAAGCAGACCGAAAGAATCACGTACGCGTATCCATGATGAATGCGGAGCCGGTATTCTTTGCCTATCCAGCCCAGCAATCGCTTGATAAAATTGTGGAGGTGATCAAGGAGGCAACGCCTGAATATTCATTTGTGTCGGATGACCGTATTGAACACTGTTTTTGGGTGGTTCGCAATCAGGAACAAATCCAAAAAATCGTTGATGCTTTCGCTAAAATGCCGGCCACTTACGTCGCTGACGGGCATCACCGAACGGCAGCTGCTGCACTGGTAGGGGATGAGTTGAAAAAGGAAAACAGCCGGCACACAGGAAACGAACCCTACAATTATTTTCTGGCTGTCCATTTTCCCGACAATCAACTGGCCATTATGGATTATAACAGGGTGGTGAAGGACCTGAATGGCTATGAAAGCTCCTCCTTTATTAATGAATTGAGTAATTCTTTCGTGGTCACGAAAAAAGGCAAAGAGGCTTACCGGCCATCCCGTCTTCACGAGTTTAGCCTGTATCTTAACGGAAGCTGGTATTCTCTTCAAGCAAAGGATAACACCTATGATGATGCAGACCCCATTGGGGTTTTGGATGTCACCATCCTTTCCAAGCAGGTATTGGAACCACTTCTTAACATCCATGACCTTCGCACGGACAAACGCATCGATTTTGTGGGAGGAATGCGCGGACTTGGTGAACTGGAACGTAGAGTAGACAATGGAGAAATGAAAGCAGCGTTTGCGCTTTACCCAGTCTCCATGAAGCAACTGATTGATATTGCCGACAACGGTCAAATCATGCCGCCCAAAACCACCTGGTTTGAACCCAAGCTACGCAGCGGCCTGGTGGTGCATAGTTTGGTGGATTGATGGTCCTGCCAAGGGCGAATTGAAAAAAAGTGAGTTTGAAGGAATAATAATCAAAGGGCGACTGTCTAAGTGAAATAAACCATCTTTTAATAATCACCAAATTTGTCAACCAACTAACCATTTATGAAAAAACAAGCTTACCTAATGGCCACCCTGGCCCTCATCGCTGCTTCTGCCTTCACTTTTATCCAATCACAGGACTGGAAGATTGCAGAGGGGTACTCCATAAAATTCGATGGGGGAGATCCTTCCGGTGAATTTACCGGACTCAAGGGCACGATTCAATTCGATGAAAAAAATCTTGCTGCCTCGAAATTTGATATGTCAATCGACGTAGCGTCGATCAATACGGGCAACGGAATGAAGAACACCCACGCCAAGGGTGCTACCTGGTTCGATGTGGAGAAGTACCCGACCATCAACTTCGTTTCTTCTGCCATTAGTAAAACCGCTGCTGGGTTTGAAGCCAAGGGAACGCTGGAGATGCATGGAATAAAGAAAGATTTTACGATGCCCTTCACTTTTACCAACAATACATTCGCGAGTGCATTCGACGTAAACCGTTCGGACTTCAACCTGGATGATGGCAAACACGCTAAGATGTTGCCAACTATGAAAGTCACGATTAATGTTCCGGTCACGAAATAGGTGTGACGAAGGTCATTTTCATTCAATCGCTGGTTGCAGGAATATTGGCTGCTATTGCGGCCAATATTTACAACCAGATTTATTTTTTTGCCACACGGATTGATTACTCCAATATCATTAATGCAGTAAGCCTCATTGGGCTGAACCTGATTGTGTCGATGATGGCAGGCCTGCTTTATTGGCTGCTAACAATAATCTTCAAGACGAAGGGCGCAATCATCTTTAATTTTGTGTACAGCATCGGATCCTTTGTCTGCTTAATCATTCCGCTGGCCGTTACCCTTCCACTCTCCACGCCCTACCCGGAATTGTTCCCAGGACTTACCATACCGATGGTATTTTTTCCGGTGATTGCCTGGATGACAATTGATCCGTTGTTTAAGAAGAACTTTTAGTAATATCTTTCGTTGAAATAACATCGTTCAAAACCCAACCATTCTGCCAAAATGAAACACTTGCACCACCTGATCACCTTTTGCTTAATCCTTGTATCTGCAACTGTATGTATGGCACAGAAGACCAGCAATATTGAGGGGCATTGGGACATGAAAGTTGAATCACCTCTTGGATCCGGTTCACCAACATTTGATTTGAAGCAAGCGCCTGATGCATCCATCACCGGAACTTATAAAGGACGGCTGGGTGAGGCCGCCGTGAAGGGTATCGTAAAGGGCAACATTGTCCATATGGAGTTCACTATCAGCGGCAACGTGATTGAGTATGATGGCACGGTGGATGGCGATGCCATGAAAGGCAAAGCAAAGTTTTCTGACCAGGGGGAAGGCACATTCGCTGGAACCCGGAAGAAATAATGTCATTTTAATCTGCCGGCAGGTTCATCATCTTAGCCGCTGGTGAATCCAAGAATGAACAATGAAAAGGTGGTCTTATCCCGACAGCTATCGGCATAAGACCACCTCTTAATTCTAAGTAAGACTCTAAAATCAATCCGGAATGAAGCGATCAAGGTTCAAGCGGCGATAAAGTCTTTCACGAACTTCCCTTGAGAATCCTTGCTTCCATAGACTTCAGCCAAGTCGAAGATGTCGGCGCTTATAAGCTTTTATCGTCTAATGGCCCATTCTAAAAACAGTCAGGAATTCCTTCTAGCTATTCCTTGATAAAGCTCAAAATACGTTTGATTTTGCCCTTTATGCTTTTAGAGTATGTATAATATATTATACCTTTGATGAAGGCTTCAGAATTGCTGCGGCTGTTGCGGAAAGGCAGAAAGGAAGTCATATCAAATTGGTCCATCCGGAAAGGAAAGACTTTATAGTTTTTCCAAACCACTGCTCGAAAGAAATTGGTAAGGGTTTAGAAATGAAAATCAGGAAGCAAGCGGGAATATGAGAAACCTAAAAGTCATTGTTGAAAAGACAAGCACTGGCTATTCGGCTTATTTAGAAAATTATCCGGTTTATACGACAGGCGCCAATGTTAAAGAGTTGAGCTGCAACATCATTGAGGCCGCTAATTTTTACTTCGAAGAAGTCGGACAAAAAGTTACTGCATCAAAAAAGAATATGGATTTCAATTTTTCAATACCAAGCCTGTTTCAATTGTATCCGATCAACACACGGCATTTTGCTAACAGGATCGGGATGAATTACTCGTTACTATCGCAATATATCCAGGGCAGAAAGAAACCTTCTGAAAGGCAGGCTGAAAGGATTGTGGAAGGACTGCAGGAGGTTGGGAAAGAACTTAGCAATGTCTATATCATCTGATGCTTGGACATATGTTTTTCAAATTGGTGCTCACCTAGATAGTGGTGGGATTGTACTGACCCCGCAGTATTAGGCTAAAGTCGTTTCGGGCTCCCAACCTGACTCGCTCATCGTAGATAAAGTGAAACTAAAAAAAGGTGGCCCGCAGACCACCTCTTAATTCCAAGTAGCAGATTCTTAGATCAGGCCAGGTCGAAGCGATCAAGGTTCATCACCTTGCTCCATGCGGCGACAAAGTCTTTCACGAACTTCCCTTGAGAATCCTTGCTTCCATATACTTCGGCCAAGGCACGCAATTCTGAGTTAGATCCAAAAATGAGATCGACACGAGTACCGGTCCACTTAACTTCTCCTGTCTTACGATCGCGACCTTCAAAAACATTTTGCGAATCTGAAGTCGACTTCCATGTCGTGCCCAGATCGAGTAGGTTCACGAAGAAGTCGTTGGTCAGTGCTTCCGGACGCTTCGTGAAGACTCCTTGTTGAGAGAGATCGAAGTTCGTGTTGAGAACACGCATACCACCGACGAGTGCCGTCATCTCAGGGGCAGTCAAAGTCAACAGTTGCGCACGATCAATGAGCATCTCCTCGGCTGGTGCGGTGTGCTTAGCTTTCTGGTAATTACGGAAAGCATCTGCGCCAGGCTCAAGTACGGCGAATGATTCCACATCGGTTTGGTCTTGCGCAGCATCCGCGCGTCCAGGAGTGAAAGGCACCTTTACATCATGACCGGCATTCTTTGATGCCTTCTCAATCCCTGCACATCCTCCAAGCACAATCAGGTCGGCGAGCGAAACCATCTTACCACTACCATTGAAATCTTTCTGGATTCCCTCAAGAGTCTTTAACACCGATGCAAGCTGAGTCGGATTGTTAACTTTCCAATCCTTCTGAGGAGCAAGTCGAATGCGTGCACCGTTCGCACCTCCACGTTTATCAGAACCACGGAAGGTGGATGCAGAGGCCCATGCGGTGGACACTAGTTGTGATACAGATAGTCCTGACGCAAGTATCTTATTCTTTAAAGTCGCGATATCCTGATCACCGATCAGCTTATGAGTTACGGCGGGGATTGGGTCTTGCCAGATCAGCACTTCAGAAGGTACTTCCGGACCGATATAGCGCGCAAGTGGACCCATATCACGGTGGGTGAGTTTAAACCACGCCCGGGCAAAAGCATCTGCGAACTGATCGGGGTTCTGGAAGAAGCGTTTTGAAATTTTCTCGTAGGCAGGATCCACTCTCAAAGCGAGATCAGTCGTAAGCATAAATGGTGCGTGTTTCTTTGATGGGTCGTGTGCATCCGGCACTTTACCGGCGCCGCCGCCACCCTTTGGTTTCCACTGATGGGCACCCGCAGGGCTCTTGGAAAGTTCCCACTCGTAGCCGAACAGGTTTTCAAAGAAATTGTTGCTCCATTTCGTTGGCGTGGTAGTCCATGCGCCCTCAAGTCCGCTCGTAATTGTGTTGACACCATTGCCGCTGCCCAGTGTGTTTTTCCAGCCGAGACTTTGCTCTTCAATGCTAGCACCTGCCGGCTCCGGCCCAACGTATTTACCTGGATCGGCTGCGCCATGAGTCTTGCCGAACGAGTGACCACCGGCAATAAGCGCAACAGTTTCTTCGTCATTCATGGCCATGCGACCAAAAGTTTCGCGAATGTCACGGGCTGCGGCAAGGGGATCCGGGTTTCCGTTAGGGCCTTGCGGGTTTACATAGATAAGACCCATCTGTACGGCTCCAAGTGGATTCTCCAGTTCACGGTCACCCGTATACCGTTTGTCTCCCAACCAGGTGTTTTCATTACCCCAATAAACATCTTCCTCTGGTTCCCAAACATCTTCACGTCCGCCGCCGAAGCCGAACGTCTTGAAACCCATCGACTCGAGGGCGCAGTTTCCAGCCAGGATCATCAAGTCGGCCCATGAAAGTTTCTGGCCGTATTTCTGTTTGATCGGCCAGAGCAGTAAGCGTGCTTTGTCGAGGTTTGCATTGTCGGGCCAACTGTTGAGTGGCGCAAATCGCTGAGTGCCAGAGCCTCCACCGCCGCGGCCATCGGAGATGCGGTATGTGCCTGCAGAGTGCCATGCCATTCTAATGAAGAGCGGCCCATAATGACCGTAGTCTGCTGGCCACCAGTCTTGAGATGTCGTCATCAGCGTGAAAATCTCCTTCTTTACAGCATTGAAATCCAGAGATTTGAACTCCTTAGCATAATTAAATGCTTCATCCATTGGATTGGATAGGGTAGAGTGTTGACGGAGTATGTTGAGTTTAAGCTGATTAGGCCACCAGTCGCGATTCCTTGTGCCACCCCCGGCACTTTGCTTTATAGTGCCACCATGGAATGGGCATTTGGCTTCGCTGCCAAGAGATGTGTTGTTTTCCATTTTTTTGAGATTAATTAGTTGTTAAGTTCTGTCGTAGTGAATCCGTAATTCTTTTGTCAAGTTTACGACAGCATAGGAAATAAATCAAATTGATTATTTTTATATTAATATAGTTAATATCTATGACACTCACGCAGCTCGAATACATTGTCGCCCTGGATACCTGCCGTCATTTTGTATTGGCTTCTGAAAAATGCTTTGTCACTCAACCGACCCTCAGCATGCAAGTCCAAAAGCTGGAGGAAGAGCTGGGCGTCAAGATCTTTGACCGCACGAAGCAGCCGGTGATTCCTACAGAAGTAGGTGCCGGCATTATTGCACAGGCGCGGATTATTTTACTCGAGTCCCAAATGATCGGACAGATCATCAACGACCAGAAGGACATCATGACAGGGGAGATTCGGATCGGCATTATCCCGACCCTGGCACCTTATTTACTGCCACCCCTTTTCAAGCACATGCGTGACAAGTATCCTCAGCTTCACCTGGTTATCAAGGAAACCATCACCGAAGAAGTCATCCAGGAACTAAAAAACAACCGGCTGGACTGCGGTCTGGTGGTGACCCCATTGAACGATTCATCCATCAAGGAAGATGTGCTTTTCTACGAAGAGCTGTTTGTATACGTTTCCAAAAAGAACGCCCTCTACAATAAAAAATATGTTCTGGCCAATGAGATTGATCCGGATCAGTTATGGCTTCTTGAAGAAGGGCATTGCTTCCGGTCGCAGATCCTGAATTTATGCGAGCTGCGGAAAAGTGCCGACTTTCATTTTAAATATGAAACCGGAAGCATTGAGACCTTAAAGCGCATGGTGGACAAAAGTGATGGCATTACCATTTTGCCGGAGCTGGCGGTGATGGAGTTTAGCAAGTCGCAGCTGAAGCTTGTGAAACAGTTGAAAGAACCCAGCCCTGCCCGAGAAGTAAGTTTGGTGACTCACCGCGATCACATCAAATCTAAAATCATCAAGACATTAAAAGAAGCCATCCTCAATATTGTGCCAAAGCAGATGCGCAAGCTGCAGGGCAAGAAAGTCCTTGAAATCAATTACTGAAGCGGCGGACCTGCATCGGGTCAACTCAACTCCCGTTCGCA
>JAYVRH010000620.1:0-3835 GCA_043776495.1 Cyclobacteriaceae bacterium | reverse complement strand
GTATTTAAATACCCTTCCACCAACCATTACTTCCTGTTTGGCTTCATCGAATGTTGCTTTCAAACCAGTTTGCACTGCCGCGTTGGTCATGGCGCAGGCAATGGCGTGTGAATAGCCCGCTTCGACCGGAGCATTTGGCTCCTTTCGGTCGCGTACACATTCCATCCAGTTGCGCATGTGTGCGGAGGTAAGTGGGTCGTTGCCCGTATTCGCTGAGGCGATGACTTTTTCATCCACTACATTCAAATCAAGTTCTGGCAAAAGATTGGCACTAAGATTCATTGGTTTTGCAAAACGCTCGCGCAAACCCCCAGCTGGAGATACTTTGTTACTGTTAAGATTGATCTCGCCTCCGTTGGAATAGTAAATTTCTGCGGGATTCTCGTCGCCGTTGTGCATCCGTGAGCTGAACGTTACCTGGAAGCCGTTGTTAGGATCGGTCGCTGGGCCATAATCAAATACGGCCGTCATGGTGTCCCAATTTTTACGTCCGTCTTTCCATACATAAATCCCTCCATTCGCCACGACGCTGCGCGGATTCTTCAGACCACTGAACCAGTGCACGGTGTCAATCTGGTGTGACATCCATTGTCCGGACAAGCCAGAAGAGTAAGGCCAGAATAAACGGAACTCTAAGTATTTGCGTGGGTCCCAGGCTTCAGGTGGGCGGTTCATCTGGAAGCGCTTCCAGTCAGTATCTTTCTCCATTATTTCTGCAACGAGGGCGGACCTCCTCCAACGCCCCGGCTGGTTTACATTCCAGGTAAGTTCAACCATGGTAATGGGGCCAAACTTGCCACCCTTTATGAAATCAGCAGCGGCGTGATAGTTCCTTCCGCTCCTTCTTTGTGAACCGATCTGCACAATTTTCTTTGACTCACGTACTGCTTTTAATGCTGCCCGCGCATCTTCCATAGTTTCGGCAAAAGGCTTTTCGGTATACGAATCGCATCCTGCCTTCACCGCTTCCACGGTATGTAGCGCATGCTGGAAATCAGCAGTGCTGATGATGACCGCATCGATGCTCTTTGAGCTGTACAGCTCATCGTTGTTCACATAGGTGGTAATATCATGACCAAACTTTTCTTTGAGGTTGGCTTGTCCCTCCTCTCTCCTTCTCTTCCAGATGTCTGAGACTCCAACCATGTCGAAGTTCATTTCCTTATGATGATTCAGGAATGCCGGCAGCAATGACGAACGGAATCGATCGGAAAAACCGACTACGGCTACCCGCACACGATCATTGGCACCTATTATGTTCGAGTAGCTTTTTGGACTGAAAGCCATGGCACCCAAATAGGTACCGGCAGTGGCCATGGCAGATTTTTTTATGAAGTCTCTTCTTGATTTTTTCATGTATAGCAATGGTTAAGGTTGGTGAATATTTTAGTTGGTGGATTTGGATATTAGAAGTAAAATAAAGCGGCTTTTTAATCGAATTAAGCAGATTTCTGATCCTGTAGCGTTACATGATTAAAGACGATAAAATTGTGCCATATCCCTACAATTTTAGATGATTTATTTCTCCCAGGAGCCATTGTGCATCGATCGTATCGTTTTGATAAAACTTGTAAGGGAAGGACGTAAAAATACCGTCTGTTAAAGCAAGGCGATCACCGTCTGTGTATATTTACTTACCTCACAAACAAATACCATGCAATTGCTTCAAAAAATGAACAGGAGAATTTTTGTAAAAGACCTTGCCGTGCTCGGCGCCAGCCTCGTTCCGGGCTTTTCCTTTGCAGCAAATAAGGGTTCAAAAATGAAATTGGGGCTCGTAACCTACTTGTGGGGAAAAGATTGGGATGTTCCAACCTTAATCAAGAACTGTACGGCATCAAAGGTCTATGGCGTAGAATTGCGGGTTGAACATGCTCATGGTGTAGAGCCTTCCATCACAGATGCCAGGCGCAAAGAAGTAAAACAAATGTTTGCCGACAGTCAGGTGAAAATTGTAGGTCTTGGGACCAATCAACAGTACGATTTTGTGGAACCGGAAAAGCTTAAACAGTCTATCGAAAAGACCAAAGAATTCATCAAACTAGGTGCAGACATCGGGGGTACGGGTGTAAAAGTAAAGCCTAACGGATTCCATAAGGAAGTGCCACATGAAAAAACCATTGAACAAATTGGCAAAGCCCTGAACGAGGTCGGCAAGTTCGCAGCAGACTATGGGCAGAAAATCAGACTTGAAGTGCATGGAAATGAAACCCAGGAACTTCCCAACATCAAAGCCATCATGGATGTGGCCGACAATCTCAACGTCTATGTTTGCTGGAATTGTAATGACGAGGATCTGCTGGGTGGCGGGCTTGAGGAAAATTTCAACTTGGTGAAGAAAAGGCAGGGCGACACGGTCCATGTCCGCGAGCTTAACATCGGTAAATATCCCTATCAGCAGCTGATGGACCTATTTGTAAAAATGGATTATGACGGATGGATTCTTCTGGAATGTAGAACAGAACCAGCGGACAAGGTAAAGGCAATGATGGAACAATACGAAGTTTTCAATGGGATGATAAAACGCAAATAGAAAAGAACTAAATTCACTGTATTAAACTTCCTTGATATGAAAAAATCTAAACTAACACGAAGGGATTTTATTAAGAACACCACCGGGGCTGCGATGGTCCTGGGCTTTCCATCCATCATCCCTTCTACAGCCTTTGGCGCCAACGATAAAGTTCAAGTGGCGGTGCTTGGCGTAAACGGACGTGGCACAGATCATATCAAAGGTTTTCAAAAACAAGAAAACGCACAGGTCGTTTGCCTTTGTGACCCTGACAAAATCATACTCCAAACCCGGGCTGATGAGTTTGAAAAGACGCATGGCAGAAAAGTTAAAATGGAACAAGATCTTAGAAGGGTCTTTGAGGACAAAAGTGTGGATGCCGTGAGCATTGCAACACCCAATCACTGGCATACATTGGCAGCCATATGGGCCATGCAGGCTGGCAAAGATGTTTATGTTGAGAAGCCCGGTACCCATAACCTTTATGAAGGAAAAAAACTCATCGAAGTCGCAAAAAAATACAAGCGTGTCGTGCAGCACGGGGTACAACTGCGGAGTTCAGTGGCCATTAAGGAAGCCATCCAACATTTGCGTAGTGGCTTGATTGGAAATGTGTACATGGCACGCGGCCTTGTTTTTAAATGGCGGCCCGATATTGGGAACAAGGCGACAGAGCCAATTCCTGAAGGGCTGAATTATGATCTCTGGACGGGACCTGCCGAAATGAGAGATTTCTCCCGCAACTATGTCCACTACAACTGGCATTGGTCGTGGAATTATGGGAATGGCGACGTGGGCAACCAGGGCATCCATGAAACCGATCTGTGCATGTGGGGCCTGAACGTGGGTCTGCCCGAAAAAATTACTTCGATGGGTGGCAAGTTTCTGTGGGAGGATTATAAAGAAACGCCCGAGGTACTGACTTCCACTTATCATTATCCGAAGGAAAAGAGAATCATCCAATTTGAAGTAAGGCCTTGGATGACCAACGCAGAAGACGGAGTGGGTATTGGAAATATTTTTTACGGAAGTGAAGGCTACATGGTTGTCAATGGGTATGACAAATATGAAACCTTCCTTGGACGAGAGAAAAAACCAGGCCCATCCCGGAAAGAAGGCGGCGACCATTATAAGAATTTTATTGAAGCCGTCATCGCAAAGAATCCTGCTCTACGCAATGCCCCTCTCGAGACTGCACATCTCTCTTCCGGACTGGCACATCTGGGCAACATTGCCTACCGCACCGGACGGGCGTTAACTTTTGATCCCAAAACAGAAACATTTATGGGGGATGAAGAAGCCAACGCTATGCTTGGAAGAAAA
>JAYVRH010000619.1:0-3841 GCA_043776495.1 Cyclobacteriaceae bacterium | reverse complement strand
TTTTATCTGACTTAAGGATTTCTGAAGTAATGGTTCCAGTATATTCAGGATAAACATCGATGGCGCCGGTGCGCAGAGCTTCAAAACTGACAAGCGTTCCTCCAAGGTTGTAAACCCGCTTGACCTGAAAACCATGATGCTCGAGTAGTTGCGAGATGATCTCACTGAGAATATAGCCTTCGTTGAAATGCTTGGCTCCGACTCGTATGGGCTGCGCTTCCGCACACAGGGAGAAAAGAAATACAACTGAAAGCAATAATCGCTTCATATTCCTGCAATCATTAATAGTTCTTTGACGACGTCGGTTGCGGGGTGCTCAAATATCTCTTGCTTTGGACCAAATTGCTGCACGGTGCCACGGTCAAGTACCAGAATTTCGTCAGCAAGTTTTTTTGCCTCGGCCATATCGTGCGTTACCAACAACACTGTGCGGGGCATCTTCCGTTGCAGTTCAATAAATTCCCGATGGATGTCGAACCGGGTAATTGGATCCAATGAGCCGAAAGGTTCGTCCATCAGTAAAACTGGTGGCGCGAGAAACAGGGCACGACAGATACCAATCCGCTGTTGCTCTCCACCGGACATTTGGTAAGGATATTTTCCTTTTTGTTGTTGTTGAAGGTTTACCAGATTCATCAATTCATGAACACGGTCCTTATTCAATTCTTTTTTAAGGAGATGCGTTTTTCCAGGGAGGAGAATATTTTCCTCTACGGTCAGGTGTGGGAACAATCCAATACCTTGTACTACATAGCCAATTTTTTTCCGCAAAAGCCTGAGTGCATTGTAATCTAATTTTTCTCCAAATAGCCTTACCTCTCCTGCGGCAGGCCTCACCAATCCATTCACAATTTTGAGGAGCGTTGACTTTCCAGAACCACTTTTTCCAATAATGGCCGTGACTTTATTTTCGGCAAACCTGACAGACACCTCATGAAGGATGGTGCCCTCTCCGAGACTGTGTGTAACATGTATGAGTTCCACGGGTTGCATTCAGCAAAAGGTAAAAAGAAATGTTAATACAAAAATAAATTGTTTAAAATGAGTCGCCGGCTTGTATTGGCTAGCCCTTGTTTCCCTTTCTTTGCATCGTGAAAATCTTAATGATCCATCAGCATTTCAAGCATCCAATGAGGGGCGGGGCCATTCGGTCCTATTACCTGGCGAAAGCGCTTGTGGACCATGGTCACCGTGTTGTATTGATCACTTCTTTTAGTGAACGGCAGGGGAGGATTGAAGATGTCGATGGCATTGAAGTTCATTATTTACCGATTGCCTACGATAACAGGTTTAAATTTTACGCTCGCGTCCTTACGTTCTTCCGTTTTATGTATGGAGCAGCCTCTGTGGCAAGAAAATTTAAGGACTTTGATTGGTGCTATGCCATTTCGGTGCCACTTACGGTAGGGGTTACAGCAAGGTGGATTCGGTTTCGATTTGGTATCCCCTACTTTTTTGAAGTTGGCGATCTGTGGCCAGATGCGCCCATTCAAATGGGTTTTGTAAGAAATTATTTTTTCCAGCGTTTTTTGTATGCCGTAGAACAATCGATCTATCAAAAGGCACATGCGATTGTGGCGCTCTCACCTTCCATTCAATCAGCTATTGAGACAAAAATTTCTGGAAAAAAAATTCACATGGTGCCAAACATGGCTGATTGTGATTTCTATAAACCGGAAAAGAAGAAAATTGACCTTGAATCGAAATTTGGTGTCAACGGCAAATTTGTTGTGTCCTACATCGGCGCAATAGGTGTCGCCAATGGCCTGGACTATTTTTTGGAGTGTGCGAACGCTTCCCGAAAGGCAGGGCTTCCAATACACTTCATTCTGTGTGGCGATGGCGCGATGTTGGAGGGGCTTCAATCCAATGCTAAGAGTCTTGGCCTGCCAAATCTGTCTTTCGTTGATTTTGTCAATCGGGATGGTGTGAGGGAAATTATGAATGTAACGGACGCAGCGTTTACTTGCTATAAGTCCGTGCCCATCCTGGAGACTGGTTCGCCCAATAAATTTTTTGACGGACTTGCTGGTGGCAAACTCGCCATCATCAATTTTGGCGGTTGGATCAGAAAAGAGATTGAGGACAATCGATGTGGAATTTATGTTGACCCAAATCATCCCACCGATTTTGTGAAGCAGCTTCTACCGTTTATTTCAAACCAGGAATTGTTTCAGCAGTTTAAAGACTCAGCACGCGCACTGGGTGAACGAAAGTATTCAAGGAAACTGGTCGGTGATGCCTTTTCTAAACTATTCGCATCATAGGATCTCTTCTAGCGGCACAAATAACCTCCTTCATGCCGTTCCCTTGCGGATCATAGTCTTGACGGGCCCTTTCAAAATTTGTTTCAAGAACCTGAACCTCTGAAATGTTTTTTAGAATGTAAGCCCTCCAACCTTCTTTTTGTCCTGCCATCATCTGTTCTGGTGTGGGAAGAAACCAGGCAGCAAGTTGAATATGTTTTTTGTGAAACGACCCAATAAGGTAAGGCTCTGCGGTGCGCCAATCCTGAAGACCAGAGGCAGTATTTCGATACCATATCCTGATTAGATTCTGCGTTTGGACGGCGGGGCATATGATATCGATGAGATGTTGTTCGTGGGGTGTCATAAGATTAACCGCAAAGGCGCAAAGGAATATTTTTTGGTTTTGATGCCAGAATATCAGAAACCTTTTCTTAGCGTCTCTGCGCCTCCGCGGTTTAAGAGTCTACTTTAAAACTCTTTCCACGATCTTCCCTGACTTCTTGTTTTTGAGAATCACCTTCTTCGCACCATAGTGGGTCATCTCTTCCTTTATCAGATAATGATCAGCATCATACTCCTGCAAGTGACTGTCTTTTGAAACGCCAGTTCTACCCCGCCAGACATCAAGTTTCACAGGCTCCCATTGTTTTGTCTTGGCAGACTTGTAGGCGGCATCCAAAACAGAATTTACTACATAACCATCATAGAATGTTTCGCGCGGTTGTTTCTTTTGTTCCAGGGTGTTGAACATGTCCATGAACATATGATTGTATCCGAGCTCATTTAGTTCGTCTCCAACGGGAAAAACCCAGCCGGTATTAGTTTCAGATTTCTCAGCCACATAAGCGGCGCCTTGGCCCGTGGTAAACATATCAAAGCCGGTGCGCATAAATCCATTGATCCAGATTGTCCCTTCCGAACCCATCACTTCATCGCGCAAGTCGAGGCCTCCCCGAAAAGTCCAGCTTACTTCAAACTGACCAATGGCGCCATTTTCATATTTCACCAACCCTATGGCATGGTCTTCTGCGTCGATAGGCTTAACCTGTGTGTCGGCCCAGCACATGACTTCAATAGGCTTGATATCCTTGCCAATGTAGCTGCGCGCAATTTCGACGCAGTGGCATCCAAGGTCCAATATGGCTCCACCCCCAGCCTGTTCGATGTCCCAGAACCAATCGCTGTGTGGGCCTGGATGTGTCTCCCGGGATTTTGCCCACAAGATTCTTCCCAACGCTCCTGCTTTTACGCTTTCGTAGGCCTTTAGAAACTTGGGCGTGTACACAAGGTCCTCGAGATAACCGTTAAATATTCCAGCTTTCTCCACTGCCTCGAGCATTCGCCTTGCTTCAATAGCATTGCGTCCCAATGGCTTCGTACACATCACTGCTTTCTTGTGCTTGCAACAAAGCATGACAGCGGCTTCATGCAGGTTATTTGGCAAGGAAATGCACACCACCTCTACCTCGGGCCGATTGATGGCCTCCTCCAGCACGGTGGTGAAGTGAGCGACCTTATAATCGGATGCAAATTTTTTTGCGCTCTCTTCCTTTCGGGAATAGATGCTCACTATTTTGTCTTTGCTTCTATAA
>JAYVRH010000618.1:0-3842 GCA_043776495.1 Cyclobacteriaceae bacterium | reverse complement strand
CGAAACCAATCGTCCTGCGGCTAAGATTGCTGAAGGGCCGGTAGCGCACATCCAACTTTTCGAACAATACACCTCCCCTTAACCTTCCTTCCCTGAAGATGGGCCAGGAGGCCATCCCCTTTTTAGTCTGATAGTTAATTTGCTTTCGGTTAACTGGTAGATACTGTTTCCCTGACTCACGTGCATCCCGGATCAAGCGTTTATAGTCAGTGGCGGAACGGTCTTTGTATTGGCGGGAGAGCAAGAAGGACAGTGAGTCAATACCTTGCTTAAAGATCTCGTCTTTCACAAGCGTGGGATCCATCGCCACTTTATAGAAAGGCAAGGATGTGGCAAGCAGACTCCCATTGTCCGAGTAAATGTTTCCGCGCGTCGCTTTTATTTTTTTGTAGTCGAAAGAAATCTCATTGCCCATCCTGATCCACTTCTCTCCTTCCACAAACTGGATATGGCCTACCTTCGCTGCAACGCAGATAGCAAAGATCACGACAGCCAGAAAGGCTACGCGTACTCTTATTAATATGGACTTCTTAATATTCACTTGCGGCTACAACTACTTTGGTGGGTGGATTCAAACTTTCTTTCAAACCGATCACTTTCACTTTTCTTGCCACTTCGCTTTGCTTACTGGCAAACATGAGATCAGACTTTAACGTGGTGTAGTCTGCTCTGAGGTCTTCTACTTCCGATTGCACGTGGTCGATCCTACGCACGGTCTTCTCAGCATTGTGCGTATTGCTGATGTAAAGCAATCCCACCATCATGACAAACATGATTTTAGGCAGGTACTGCACTGGGAACCCTTCTTCGAAATAGGTCTCCAGCCTGAGACGTCTTTCGATACCGGAAAAGATGCCCGTACCATTGCCTGTAAGTTTGACGCGCGTCTCGTTGCTTCGGTCCGGTCCTATTCTGAATTTGTTCTCACTCATACTTTATCGTTTCCGTTTTTAGTTGATAGTTGTTGGTCCACCGACCAACGTACCACCACCCACCACCAACTATATTCTCTCTGCAATTCTCAATTTTGCGCTCCGCGCCCTGTTATTCTCCTTTACTTCATTTTCCGAAGCCACCATCGGCTTTCGGCTTATTGCTTGAAAGGGTCTGATTGGATTTCCATAAAAGTCCTTTTCAAGTTCCCCAAACACCTTTCCAGTATTGACATAATTCTTTACCATCCTGTCTTCCAGGGAGTGATAGCTCATTACTACCAGTCTGCCTCCCTTTTGCATCACATCTGCACATTGCTTCAAAAAACTCTCCAGAGCTTCCAATTCCTGGTTCACCTCGATGCGCAAAGCCTGGAATACTTGCGCATAGTATTTAAACTCCTTTCCTCTGGGCGATAGTGGTTTTAACATTTCAATCAGATCAGAGTTGCTTTCAAATTTTCGTACAGCCCTTTTTTGTTCAATTGCAATGGCCACTGTTTTTGCATTTCGCACTTCACCATACATCCCCAATATCTTATGCAACTTCTCAGAAGCATACTCATTCAAAATTTTTGCTGCCGTGAGTTGCGATTTCTTATCCATTCTCATATCCAGCGGTCCATTGAACCTGGTAGAGAATCCACGTTCCGCTGAATCGATCTGATGCGATGAAATTCCCAAATCCGCCAGAATGCCATCCACCTGCTCCACTCCGTTCAACTTCAAGTATTGTTTCATGTATTTGAAGTTTGCCTGGCAAAATGTGAAAGAACGACTCTGAATATTCTCTGCCTGCTTTTTAGCATCCTCGTCCTGATCGAAGGCGATCAGTCTGCCTCCTTTCAACTGCTCGAGGATCTTTAGGCTATGCCCACCACCGCCAAAGGTGACATCGATATAAATACCTTCGGGATTCACTTGCAACCCTTCCAGACACTCGGCCAACATTACTGGTTGATGGTACATCGGCTTCTGCCTTCAATCATTTAGTTTATCAATGAACGACGAGCATCTATTCTGCTCTTGATTTATCATTAGCAACAACTCGGACTCCATAAACCATCAAGGTGCCAGATCAAAAATTTAAAAGTCTCTCATACCCAATCTTTAATAACTTGAGGTCAGCAGTCAGCAGCCTGAAGCCCTTTTCAACTGTCAGAGAAACGAATCAATAAATGAGTGCACTCGGCACTCACCGCTACTCATTCAAATATTTCTCGGCCAGCTTCGACAACTCACCTGGGTCCTGGATCTGGTACTTCTCATAAGTAGTAGGATTCCAGATTTCAACTTTGCTACCCGTGCCAACTAAAATCGCTTCCTTATCGATTTGGGCATAGGTGAGCATGTTCTTAGGGATCAGAAATCGTCCGTTGCCGTCCAATTCTACTGTGACTACCCCCGACAAAAAATTCCGCTGGAGCTTGCGGAACTCTTCATTGAACTCGTTGAGACCAGAAATCTTTGAGAAGACCTTTTTAAACTCCACCATCGGGTACACGATGAGGCATGGCTCGAAACCCCTACGGATCACCAATTCCTGGCTTTCCCCTTCGGGAAGCTGGGTTTTGATCCGCGCAGGCAGTACCAGCCTGCCTTTGGCATCAAGTTTACTTTCGTATTCGCTAGTGAAGAAAGTCATAGACGCAGTGGTTGTCCTTCTCTCCTTAACAAACATAAGGAGAAAAATTACATTTTCAACCACTTTACCCCACTTTCATCCACTTTCGTTATTATTTAGCGCATTTGGGTGCGATTTTTGGAATACTCTGGCTTTTGGAATGGTTCAATTGAAGATCCCAGCAGGTGGCCCTAAAAAACAATTAACCAGGCCTGTGCAAAATTCTGGGGGCCGGCTCTCTCCTGCATGGCACCGCATTTAGCAGGGGCTGCAACTTTTTGATGAAATCATCACTCTATAATGGCAAATGGCGATGACCCTGGAAGAGAAATCATGGTTAGCCGCTGAAACCTTTTTCCACTATCAGGGTATTCTATCAATAATCTTCGTTTTATGCTGAGAAGCTACTTCATTGTCACACTTCGGAACCTGCTGAAGAACAAAACCTACTCATTTATTAATATCACCGGCCTGTCGATCGGCATTGCCTGCAGTTTGCTCATCCTCTTATGGGTATTTGATGAATTGTCCTTTGATCGAT
Organism: Cyclobacteriaceae bacterium; assembly: GCA_043776495.1. Classification (GTDB taxonomy): domain Bacteria; phylum Bacteroidota; class Bacteroidia; order Cytophagales; family Cyclobacteriaceae; genus ELB16-189. The sequence goes on along the minus strand of JAYVRH010000618.1, from coordinate 745 downwards.
TCCACCCCAAGGTCGACCGTCTGTACCAGGTTTGGGTCAATGCGACCTTTGATGGAAAAATAAATTCATGGAACTCCCTTCCCCTTCCAACCTATGAAGGCCTTAAGACGGAAGACAACAGTATCAAAAGCACCGCTGCGACTGACTGGGGAGGTGAACATCTACTTACGGTGGGCGAAAATAGAATTAACAAACGCGGCTTCTATGCAAGCGAGGAATTCCTCGAAATGTTTCAGTTTACTTTGCTGAAAGGAAGCGCTGAGAAGGCCCTGGATGAACCCGGCTCCATTGTGATCTCTGAATCTACCGCCAAGGCCATATTTGGCGATCAGGACCCGATGGATCAGATCATCCGGCTGGACAACCTGGATGAACTCAAAGTAACCGGTGTACTCAAAGACATACCAAAGAATTCCAGCTTTGAATTTGACCTTCTGATACCTTGGAAACTTTACGAGACCCGGGATTGGGTAAAAAGAAACAAGGACAACTGGGGAAATTACTCTTTCCAGGTGTTTGTTGAATTAAATGCCCCCTCCGCAAAAGCTTCAGTAGAGAATGTGATCAAGGATTTGCTAACGCGTCATGGAGAAACCGAGATCAAACACGATTTATTTCTTTACCCAATGGAGCGTTGGAGGCTGCATTCCCGCTTTGAGGATGGCCAAGAAGCCGGTGGAATGATCGATTATGTCCAAATGTTTACAGTCATTGCAGTGTTTGTGCTTTTTATTGCATGCATCAA
>JAYVRH010000617.1:0-3844 GCA_043776495.1 Cyclobacteriaceae bacterium | reverse complement strand
CAGAAGCGGATTTTATTGGAGTGAGTTTGCTATAATTTTTGAAACTACTATCTTAGATCGAACCTAACCCTAACTGGCCAACCCTAAACCTATCATTTGTGGAAGAGAATAAGAACGAAAGAGAAGAGATTTTCTCAGAAAAAGTAAAAGCTGGAAAGCGTACTTACTTCTTTGATGTGAAGTCAACCAGATCAAACGATTATTATCTGACGATTACAGAAAGCAAAAAAAGGTATAATAAGGACGATGAAGGATTTACCTATGAGAAGCACAAAATTTTTCTTTACAAAGAGGATTTTAATAAGTTCATGGGCGCATTGAATAATACAGTAAACCATGTGAAAAATGAGTTAATGCCAGGTGTTGACTTTACACAATTTGACCATGTTCGTGAAGAACGCGAGGATGCGGTCGCTGAAAACAAACCCGCGGCTGTTGATTCAGAGTTGAAATGGGACTGATGATGCTTATGCCTTAAACCGAGAAAAAACCCTGAAGAATTTTAGGGTTTTTTTGTATCCATCACTTTTGGCAAGAGAAATGTGATTCGCAACCGCCGGACCGCCAGTAACCATTATATTTGCGGACTTTTCAGGACTTTTTATCCATTTTGGTAGGGTCACTGTCATTGGAATTAATTAAGGGGATATTAAGTATGGGATTAAAATGTGGGATTGTAGGTCTGCCTAATGTAGGGAAGTCTACTCTTTTCAATGCTCTTTCAAATAACAAAGCTGAAGCTGCTAACTTTCCCTTTTGCACCATCGAGCCAAATGTAGGGGTGATATCGGTTCCGGATGAGAGGCTGAATATCTTATCGGGACTGGTGAATCCTCAGAAATTGGTGCCCACTTCATTCGAGTTTGTGGACATCGCAGGTCTGGTGAAGGGCGCTTCGAAGGGCGAAGGTCTGGGCAACCAGTTTCTGGCAAATATTCGGGAAGTAGATGCCATTGCTCACGTTGTAAGGTGCTTTGATAATGACAACATCATACATGTAGATGGCAGAGTCAATCCGGTGGCTGACAAAGAGATTATCGACACGGAACTCCAACTAAGAGACCTTGAGTCTGTCGAAAAAAAGATATCCAAAGTGGAACGAACAGCCAAAAGTGGAGATGTAAAAGGGAAGAAGGAACTTACTGTTCTTCAGCTGTTTCAGAGCGCATTATTGTCAGGGAAAAATGCCCGGACTGTGATTACAGATGCTGAGGACCGCAAGGCAATTGAAGATCTTCAACTCCTGACAGACAAGCAGGTAATATATGTTGCCAACGTGGATGAAGGATCGGTGCACACAGGCAATAAGTATGTCGAGGCTTTGAAGACCCATATAAAAGATGAAGGAGCCGAAGTTGTGATGGTGTGTGCCGCAATTGAAGCGCAAATAGCAGAACTCGAGAGCAAGGAAGACAGGGATTCCTTTCTCGATGAGTATGGATTAAAGGAATCTGGACTTTCTAAGCTTATTAAGGCAGCGTATCATCGACTGGACCTTATTACATACTTTACAGCAGGTGAAAAAGAAGTGCGGGCATGGACAATCCATCGAGGCTGGAAGGCCCCCCAGGCAGCCGGTGTGATTCATACGGATTTCGAAAAAGGTTTCATTAGGGCGGAGGTGATTAAGATAAGCGATTACCAGAAATACAAATCCGAAACGGCGATCCGGGAAGCTGGTCGCCTGGCGGTCGAAGGCAAGGAGTATGTGGTAGAAGATGGAGACGTAATGCATTTTAGATTTAATGTCTGATTTTGTTTGTTAACGGTAAGTAATTCATTGTCAATGCTTTATCGTTACATTGAAATATTCCTTTCTGCATCCCATTCAAGAAGCCTGATTTTTAGTACTTTAGCTACCCGCTCATAATTTTTTTTGCGGCTATAGGGTTAGTATTTTTTACCGCTTAGATCAAGTTGTGTGAGAATCAGGATCGTTTTTTCCTTGAAGAACAAAGGAGCATTTGTTCCCTTCCATCATCAGTTTCTTCTTGCCCAAACAGTGAAGGGATTGGTGGTTGCTGGTAAGGATCCGAAATTTCAGCAATTCACTCATTTCAATTTTTCGGGCCTAAAAGGACAGACTAAGATCAGTCGCAAAGGCCTTCATTATTATTCTTCGCGTGTTACACTCGTATTCTCAACATCTGATAAAGGCTTTCTGGACTATTTTCTGGCTGTTCTTTTTGACCACAAGGAAATTATGATTGGGACCTTACAGCTCACGCCTGAAGTCGTGGAGCATGAAGAACCTGTAGCTGTTTCTGAAAGTGTAAAGTTCCTCTGCATTTCACCCGTCGTGCTCATGCCGGCTGTTTTTAATGATGAATCTGGTAAACGGTTCATCTCCCCCGAAAGCGATGAATTTTCTGATTTGCTGTACGACTACACGATGTCACAAATGCAAGGCTCCGGAAAATTTAGTGCAGCACAACTCACGGACTTTTATAAGTTTCAATTGGTCCCGGACAAGGATTATTTGAACCGAATTCAAACTACCCACAAGAAATTTGCACGAATTTATCCGCTTTACGATTCTGATATCAAATACGAAGTGAGAGGTTACACTTTTCCGTTCACCCTCTTTGCTCCTGCAACGGTTCAGCAATTTGTATACGAACATGGCCTTGGGCAATTTTCGCATAAGGGCTTCGGAATGCTGGACATGGCCAACCATGATCCAATCAAGAAACAGCCTGATCTTGAATTGGTGTACGCTTAGCGAGGATTGACAGGAATCACAAAGTAGCCCACAAGCAAGTCGGCATTGGGTTGAAATGGCCGATAATAAACCAAGACCTCGTAAAGATTTTCAGTCTCAAAATGATTTCCTTCCACCTGATTAGCGTCTGCTTCGGCAGAATCAACCCAATATTCGTAATTGTAAAACCCCTGCTTCAACAATATCTTTTTTGAGTACTTTCCTTGATCGTATTTCATTTTGTTCTCCTCATTTCGTTCCCAGCCGTTGAATGCTCCTATCACAAATAGGTCGCCCTTGACTTGAGTTGATTGCAATGACAAATTAACCTGAAGATAGTTGGCGCTGATCCACGGTTCCTGCGGATAGTCTGCGTTGGCAGGATAGAAGTTTCCATTCAGGTCTACATATTGAGAATACGATTGATATGTTCGTGGGCCGTCTACGTTGACGAATAGTTCAAATGGTTTACGGCTTTTATCGAGTCTCAGCGTATTCTGCCCTGGATAATTAAGTGAACGGAAGTCCACAAATCGGAATTCATTCCCAGCTTGAAAAGTATTATCCATATCGAAGAAACGATATTCCAATTGACTGATATCTTCCCGGACGAAACTGGGTTTAATGTCAATTTTGGCGTTGTCCCAACGCTGGTTTTGACGGATGACAACGTGAATGCTTCCCAAAGGATTTATGATTTCGGTCCGACCGTAGTTGATCATAAAGTTGAGTGCCTGGTTTGTACTCCGTATGTTTCCCAATCCGGAAATCTGGTGATCGGTCTTGAGATCCAGCTTCGAATCAAAAACAACAAACCTCTTAGACAAAATCAGGTCTTGTCGGTTGCCATCCCGGTAAATGATTGCCACATAGTTGCCGGGGATTTTCACAGGCGGTATCTCGATCCGATAATGAACATAAGGTATAAACGTGTTGAGTGAAAAGGAATAGTCATTGATGGCGAACTCATTGTAATCGTGCATGAAGTCGAGGTCCATCAATGTGGATTTGGTCCAGTCGAAATTGCAATGGATAAGCCTTATGGTGTAATTGCTATGTTGCTCGCGCAGATCATCAAACTCCAAAAGCAGATTTTGCGCGTCCATCCTGGTTGCTGCCGGGAGAAGGGAGTTGCCGTCAGTC
>JAYVRH010000616.1:0-3866 GCA_043776495.1 Cyclobacteriaceae bacterium | reverse complement strand
GTTTACCATTGTCCCACGTTTTGTGATTGGGGGCACCGGATACATTCCTCCCAGCGATCTGGTGAACCTTGGATTCATAGGATGCGGCAGACAAGCGGGTGGATTGAGAAGTAATTTTCATACGACCGGCATGGTTCAGATTGTGGCGGCGAGCGAAGTGTATGGTGAGAAGGCCAGGCTCTTTGTGGAGAAAACCAACGCGATTTACGCAGAGAAGTCAGCTACCGCCTCTTACGCCGGAGTAAAAATGATGGAAGATTTTCGTGAACTGTTGGCCATGAAAGAAATCGACGCGGTGGTGATCGCCACGCCAGATCACTGGCATGCGGTGATGGCCATCAAAGCCCTGGAGTCGGGTAAGGATGTATACTGTGAAAAACCGTTGTCACTGACGATCGCCGAGGGAAGGGCCATGGTCAATGCCACCAGAAAAAAGAGGAGAGTATTTCAGACAGGCAGCATGCAAAGGTCATGGCCGGAGTTCCGTCAAGCCGTGGAGTTGGTACGCAATGGCTACATCGGAGATATCAAAACAGTAAAAGTAAATGTAGGCGGACCTCCGATACAATATGATTTGCAGGCTGAAATGATTCCAGCTGGAGTGAATTGGGATGCATGGATCGGGCCAAATGCCATGGTCAACTTTAGCAGCGAACTTGCACCCTTGCCACAGGCTAATGTGTGGGCCAACTGGCGCAAGTATAAGGAGTTTGGCGGTGGAGGAATGACCGATTGGGGTGCGCACATGTTCGACATTGCCCAATGGGCACTCGACCAGGATGAAAGCGGGCCGGCAAAAATCACGCCACCCGATGGCAAGGAGGTTCAGTTCCTTACTTATCAATACGACAACGGTATCACGATGACGCATGAGAACTTTGGTCTGAATAATGCGGTACGTTTCATTGGAACCAAAGGCCAGATCGACGTGCAGCGAAGAAAATTAGAGACATCGCCTGATCTTACCTTGAAAGACAAAATCATTGACGCCAGCGAGAAACATGTTTACTTCAGCGAGAATCATTATACCGATTTCATTAAAGCAATAAAAAACCGAAACCGACCCATCTGCGATGTGGAAGTTGGGCACCGCACGGCCTCCGTTTGCTCCCTTGGAAATATCGCTTACGAACTGAAGCGCCCGCTGGAATGGAATCCAAAAAAAGAAAAGTTCCTCAAGGATGACGAGGCGAATGGAATGGTAACAAGAAAGTTGAAAGGGGAGTGGAATGTGTTGTAGTGGCTTCTTTGGTGCGACGTCTGTGACGCGTGTCGGTGAGTTTTGAATTCGAAAAGGTGATACCACCATGTTTAATTCGAGGCAATAAGATTTATTTCAGTCAATGATGGCAACCAGTCAATGAAATATCATACAACAAGTTTTTGTAAAGCAAAATCGCAGATGATCACTTCATCTTCCATTTCAAGATATGCCACAACATATTTCTTCTTGAAATTGGCACAACGATAACCCTCTTCTTTCCAAACAACCTGGTTGCATGGTTTATGCCTCACCATGCTATTTCCGAGTTTGTGAAAAAAGGAGAAAGACTCGTCAACAAACCTCTTAGCGGTCTTTGGTAGTCCTTTTGATTCAATGAAATAAGCAACATATGCAACCTCTTCGGCTGCTTTGTGGAGAATCCTTACTTTTCTTTGTGCCATATGTCGATTAGACTATACGCAAGCTTTTTACCTTGAGACAGGCTTAACTTACGGGCAGCAGGCTTTTTAGCGGCAGCCTTCTGTAGCAATCTGTCATATTCCCGTCGCTCCACCACGACATATTTTTTTCTATCAATGACCAATGTGTTCATAATTGCGGGATTGTAGTTCAAATGTAGCGAATTGAATCTGGGTGTAAAATAAGATATACCAGGTTTTCCTGACGGATTATGGTAATGGCTCGTTATAGGTAAGAGTAAGGATTTGGAGTTTAATGGCGTGAGTTAAAATCACTATGTCAAAAAACTCAAATCTTGTATATTCGTTGCTTTCATAGACCTTCACCAACAAACTTACTTGCAATTCGTGATGAGAACCTGACTGAAAATCGTATCTTCTAACTTCTCGTATGAAAAAATTGTTACTACTATCATTTACGCTCTTCTCCGTAGGCGGTCTTGCTCAAAAAACTTCGAATGCAAGTCCGGGTGAAAATATTCGTCCGGTGAATTTTACAGCGGAACAGGACCGGAAGAATATGATGGATCAGCTTGGAATCATAAGCGTCCGACCCGGCGCAAGTGGGAATGAAGCAGCTCCGAACCATGCCAATTATGATGAGTCAAATGCAAATCCTTATCCCGACCTGCCGGATCCACTAACATTAAAAAATGGAAAGAAGGTGACTACTGCCGAGGTGTGGTGGAAACAGCGCAGAGGTGAAATCATTGAAGATCTTGAAAGGGAAGTTTATGGACGTGTCCCTAAGAATATTCCCAAAGTGACATGGAGCATCGTCATTTCAGAACGGGAAAACCTAAACTTTTCAACGCCTGTTTTGGCACGAAAAGTTATCGGCCATTTAGACAATACCCAATGTCCCGAGATTGATGTAAACATTTCTATGGTAGTGGTAACGCCGGCCAATGCAAAAGGTCCAGTTCCCTTATTGATGATGTTTGGATCTTCAGTTTTTCCGGCGCCGGTGCAACCAAACAAAAATGATTTTGAAAAACTCAACGCCGTATTGAGGGAATTGCTCTCCAAAGACCCGGAGGCAAAAGCCATTCTTGATAAGTATCCAGCGTACAGTCCGCTTGTAAGACCTTCTGGCGTGGGGTCTGCGGGTTTTCAGATGTCCGTCACATTGGAAAATCCATCTATCCTTGATTTAATTTCCAATGGTTGGGGGTACGCTGTGATTGATCCCGCGTCCATCCAGTCTGATAATGCTGCAAGACTTACCAAAGGAATCATCGGCCTGGTCAATAAGGGTCAGCCACGAAGACCCGACGATTGGGGAGCTCTTCGTGCATGGGCCTGGGGTGCGGCACGCGGACTGGACTACCTGGAGTCAGACTCCACAATCGACGCAAAGCATGTGGGCATTGAAGGTGTTTCGCGTTATGGCAAAGCAGCGCTCGTCACATTGGCTTTCGAAACACGCTTTGCCCTTGGACTCATTGGTTCTTCCGGAAAAGGCGGGGCAACGCTGCATAGAAGGAACTTTGGAGAGAAAGTAGAAAACCTGACCGGTGGCAGCTACTACTGGATGGCAGGAAATTATATGAAGTATGGAACCTCAGAAGGAAAATATGGCAGCATGAATGCCAGCATGCTGCCGGTTGATTCCCATGAACTCATTGCATTGTGTGCTCCACGTTTTACATTCATTAGTTACGGTGTGCCGGAACAGGGTGACGCCAAGTGGCTGGATCAGCAAGGCAGTTACACGGCCACTATTGCCGCAGGGCCTGTTTTCAAATTACTGGGCGCCAAAGATCTTGGTGTGTCGAATGAATATAAAACCGAAAAGATGCCGGCAGTAAACGTTGGGCTGCTGGATGGAGCACTAGCCTGGCGTCAACACGATGGTGGCCACACGGATGCGCCCAATGTGAAATACTTTGTTCAATGGGCCGATAAGCTGATTGGTCACTCTTCAAATCTCAAGTAATAAAATTTTTTAGTCTACATTTTTTTGATGGCGCTGCGTCTGTGACGCGTGCCATAAATTGAAGGTCAGCCTGAGTAATTCATCGCGGCCAAGGCTCGATACCGATTGTGTATGACATTTGGACTTGAAACTAAGTGAAGAAGGGTTCACGCAAAGTATCCCAATAAGGGACTTATGTTATGGAAATAATAACTTTGGGAAAAAGCCCCTTGCATCAAGACCATGGCGTCAATGAATTCGACTT
>JAYVRH010000615.1:0-3868 GCA_043776495.1 Cyclobacteriaceae bacterium | reverse complement strand
ACATGTTTCTGCAAGTTTTTTTCTTAATTACCAACCTCATGGGGTGGTGGAGATGGGCACATCCAAGGAGAGGGGAAGAAGATAAAAAAATGGAATTGAGGGTGAGCTGGATGCCCTTGAATGCGTTACTTCTTTCTTTGGGAGTGGCTATGGTAGGGACATTGCTATTTGGTTCATTCGCGGGCAAGCTTCATCAACTATTCCCAACCTTCTTCAGTTTGCCGAGTGCTTATCCCTATCTTGATTCTTTCGTCACTGTCATTAGCATTGTGGCGACTTATCTGATGGTACAAAAAAAGGTAGAATGCTGGCTCGCCTGGCTGCTGGCAGACATGGTGGCAACCTATTTGTATTTTACAAAAGGGATCTTGCTAATAGGATATGAATATTTGGCCTTTTGCATTATCGCGGCTTTCGGATTTTGGCGGTGGCGGGCGGAATTCAATAAATATTCTTTATGAAGCGCGGCCTTGTAATCGGTCGATTTATTCCCCTTCACAAAGGGCATATTGCGTTAGTGCATTTTGCAGCCAGGCAGTGTGATGAACTTATAGTTTCAATGACCTATGCAGTCGGTGATCACATCCCTGGACCTTTGCGCTTTGAATGGATGAAGAAAGAATTTGAGTCATTGAAAAATGTGAGACTTGAAATGTTAACGAATCCTTTTGATGAAGATTCAATGCCCATCGCGGATCGCGTTTCCACATGGTCAGCGTTCTTAAAGAAAAAAATTCCTGCCATTCATGTCGTTTTCAGTTCTGAAGAATATGGGTTTCAACTGGCTCAGCAACTTGAAGTCGCACATATTTCTTTTGATTTGCAACGCAGAAATGTTCCAGTTTCCTCTGCAATGATTCTTGAGCACCCTTTGCGGTATTGGGAGTTCATTGCAACTCCTGCAAGAGGTTATTTTGTAAAGAAAATTTGCTTTTACGGCCCTGAAAGCACCGGAAAGTCCACGATGGCAAAACGCTTGGCAGAAATATATCATACGGAATTTGTTCCAGAGGTTTCTAAAGAATTGATTACGTCCAATGACTTTACCCTGGAAGATATTGTCCGGATCGGGCATGCACAAACAGAAAGAGTTATTGAGAAGTCGAGTATCGCCCACAAACTTCTATTTTGTGATACCGATTTGATTACCACTCAGATTTACAGTCGTTATTATTTAAAAGAAGTGCCCCCTATACTTTTTCAACTGGAGAAAGAAGTATCTTATGATTTGTATTTCTTATTTGATATTGATGTGCCATGGGTCGCCGATGGTCTCCGCGATCTTGGTGGAAGAAGACTGGAGATGTTTCATGTTTTTAAGAACGAATTAGAAAAGAGAAATATCAAATACGACCTGTTGAAGGGTAGTTATCCCGAGCGGGAAGCACAAATAATCAATAGAGTGGAATCGATATATGTTAATAATTAACCCTGACGAAAGGCAAAACGACGATCACCATCAATCAGGTTAAACTACAGATGGCTTACCAGCTTTATGGCCCTTCATTGCGTAGAATAGTATAAAGAGATAACAGGGAACCATAATCGAATAAGCTTGCTGGGTATTCCACACATCCGACAGCTTGCCATAAATTAATGGAAGAATCGCACCACCTGCAATCGCCATAATCAAAAGGGCAGCACCTATTTTGGTGAACTTGCCGAGGCCATCAATTGCCAACGGAAAAATGGCAGGCCACATCAGTGAATTGGCGAGGCCGAGCGCTGCGATGAACCCAACAGAAACGTATCCCTCGGTTACAATTGCCAGGACAGTAAAGCTCACACCCAGGATCGAGCAAATCTTCAAAGCATTTGATTGCGAAATGTATTTTGGGATGGCAAAAATTCCAATGATGTATCCCACCAACATGCATGCAAGTGTTGCTTGAGTAAAATAGCGGGCAGTAGATAACTCAATACCCAGTGATTTACCATAATTGATTATAGTATCTCCTGCAAGCACTTCTACTCCGACATAAAAGAATATCGCAAGAACTCCCAATACAAGGTGTGGAAATTGAAATACACTTGTCTTGGCAGTGCTGGAAGAATCTGATTTACCTTCATCATTTCCGCTATTGTCGTCAATATCCGGTAATCCGGAGAACAATATGGCCACACCGAGAATGACCAGTGTTATGGAGATTATTATATATGGTATAATTACCCTGCCGGCCAATTCATTGAGTGTTGCTTCTTTTGTGGCAGCGTCCATGGTTTGTAAATTGGCCATGAGTGCATCTGCATCATTGAGTGCGATGTAGCCGAATATGAGTCCTGCCAATATGCCGGCCACTTTATTGCAGATTCCCAAAATGCTGATACGTTTAGCTGCACTTTCTATTGGCCCGATGATCGTAGCATATGGATTTGAGGCAGTCTGTAATAATGCCATGCCTGTGCCGATGATGAACAAACCCACCAAAAACAGATCAAAATTTCTTGTGTTCGCCGCGGGAACAAAAATAATTGCACCTACCGCCATGATCAGCAAGCCTAAAGACATTCCCCTTTTATAGCCTGTCTTCCTTAAGACATAGGAGGAAGGAATGGCCATGACGGTGTAGGCTATAAAGAATGCGGTTGCGACCAGATAAGCTTGAAAATCACTCTTTAATTCACACGCAATTTTGAGGTAGGGGATCAGTGTTCCATTCACCCAGGTGATAAAACCAAAGATGAAGAACAACGCACCTATGATTACGATGGACAAGGTATAGTTGGCAGATCGGGAGGAGTTTGACATAATGCTAAAGTAAGGATAAAGTTTTGTACAGGAAATCCTATTTTTGCGTCCACAGAAAAATAGAACAACTCAATTTCAGCTTACTTGAAAAATAATCAACGAATTACACTCCTGATCATGGCCGCTGGTCTCGGCAGCCGATATGGAGGGATCAAACAAATTGATGGATTTGGCCCAAAGGGAGAGACCATCATGGATTACTCCCTGTACGACGCACTACGGGTAGGTTTTGACAATTTTGTATTCATCGTCAGAGAAGAAATCAAAGGGACTGTCGAGGAGATGTTTCTGCCAAAACTACAGGGTAAGGCCGAAGTTCATTTTGAGGTGCAGTCTCTGGATCGATTTGTGCCGACGAAATTTGGAAAAATTGATCGCAAGAAACCATGGGGTACAACTCATGCCATGTTGTGTGGCAAGGAAGTGATCAATGGTCCCTTTGCCGTAATCAATGCCGACGATTTTTATGGACGCGAATCATTTGAGTCGCTGGCCAATTTTCTTAGGACAGCTCCGGAACACCATCATGCAATGGTGGGCTATACGCTGGAGAACGTTTTGTCGGAGCATGGAAGTGTCTCCAGGGGAGTCGCTGAGAAACGGGATGAGAAGGGCTATCTCTTAAAGCTTAATGAGCTTACGAAGATTGTGAAAGAGAATGGCCTTATTATTTCCAAAGAAGAAACGGGCGATCGAATATTATCACCCGCTCTTCCTGTATCAATGAATTGTTGGGGTTTTCAACAGGAAATTTTTGACATTACGGAAAGAATGTTTGAATCATTTGTAGAAAGGAATGTAAACCATGCTTCAGCTGAATTTTATATTGCCCTGATGGTTTCTGAACTTATTAAATCAGATCTCGGAAAAATAGAAATTATTGGAGGTGGCAAAACCTGGTTTGGCGTAACTTACAAAGAGGACAAAGAAGAGGTCTCAAGGAAAATAAAAGAACTGGTAAACCAGGGAATTTATCCACGAGATTTGTGGACAAAAACCAGGTAGATAAAAAAAGTTTGAGGAAGAACATTATTTTCTCTCCGCCACATCGCCAACTTGAAATATTGTGAATTCAAAACTTGATAACCATCGCATTTCGCTTGAGAGAATAAAGAAGGC
>JAYVRH010000614.1:0-3876 GCA_043776495.1 Cyclobacteriaceae bacterium | reverse complement strand
GCACGGAATTTTACATTTGCCCCGAATCTGGTAGACGCTCAAAATCACAAGGGCCTTTTGTGGATTAACAAGCCATATGTCAAAGGCCGGGTTTTCGTTAGAACCAAGCGGTGGCATATTGCTGACATGAATTTCTTTTATATAAATATCCGGGAAAATGTAGCCCTTAGGATTGAGAAATTCTTAGAACATAATAAATCCTCGGCTTCATCAGGCAATTAGGACAGATTCATTGCTTGGGCATCGTGTGTCCTTCGTGCTTTTATTTGATGAGGTATTGTTTTTGTCTTCTATCGTGGATGTCTGTTGTTCAGTTGTCCGGCCAGGGGTTCGCACAGGTTTCGAAAACCCTCTCAGGTGTAACAGTAAATTCCCGGTTGCTTGGAGTTCTTTGTAGATTTACGTTTTACCGGAATGATATGATTGAAAATCGCTTCACTGAATCCCTGCTCTTTAAAGTGCTCTGCGTGACTTTATTCATCAGCCTTGTTATTTTCATTCTGATCTATTTCAAGGTATTGCTTAAGCCGATCGCCCTGAGTATCCTTTTATGGTATTTGATTAAGGCTTTTAACGGATTAATCGAAAAAATAAAGTTTAAAGGAAAACCCATGAATCAATGGGTCAGAAGGGCCATTGCCTTACTGACCATTGTAGGGATTGTGGAGGGTTCAATCCAAATCATCGTCTCGAATATCAATCAGATCAGCAACAACTATGGCGTGTATCAATCCACCTTGTATGACATGATCGCATCCCTTGGCCAGCACTTCGGCATCGAGAACATCACGGAAATCATTAAAGTAAAAATCGGAGAATTAAATATTCAGGGGTTTCTGAAAGATACGCTTGAAGCTACCTCCGCCCTTGTGGGGAATCTCCTACTGGTCATCGTTTACGCCATCTTCCTTTCACTTGAGGAGAGTTCATTCGTTGTAAAATTGTCCAAGATTTTTCACTTACCAGGCCAGGAACATAAATATAGCCAGCTCCTTGATCGGATATATCAATCTACCAACAAGTACATGACCGTGAAAGCATTTGTCAGTGCGATGGCGGGCGTATTGTGCTACCTGGTCTTGATTTTCTTTGGAGTAGACTTTGCTTTCCTTTGGGCAATGCTGATTTTTGGCTTGAATTTTATTCCTTACGTAGGTTCTGCCATAGCAACGCTGTTGCCGGCTGTTTTTTCCATTCTCCAATTCGGATCCCCGTGGCCCTTTTTTTGGGTAGCCGGAAGTTTTATGTTCATTCATACAGTCATTGGCAATTACATAGAGCCAAAGGTGATGGGTAAATCGTTAAACCTTAGTCCCCTTGTGGTATTGATTGCACTTGCATTTTGGGGATCAGTATGGGATCTATTGGGTATGTTATTATCGGTGCCCATCACATCTATTATGCTCATTACACTAGCACAATTTCCATCCACGCGGGGCTTCGCCATTCTCTTAACAGAAAAAGGCGACATTGAAGGCCTGCAAATAAAGAATGATCCAACATGATTGCGATCAAGCAAGCCACTTCATGAAAACAACAAAATACATTTTAACACTGGTCTTTGGGATATTTCTGATTTTTGGAGGTGTTAATCATTTCATAAAACCAGAAATGTATTATCCCTTTATTCCTGATTTTCTACCTCAACAAATGATCAATTTCATGGCCGGGATTACAGAGGTTGTTTTGGGATTGGGTATTTTTGTTCCGCGATTTCGTCATCTGGCAGCCGTAGGAATATTTGTACTGATGCTTCTTTTTCTTCCGTTGCACCTCTGGGACGTATTCAGAGAAAACCCAGCCATAGGAAATCATACGGCCGCAATGGTTCGTCTTCCTGTTCAATTTCTATTAATCGGGTGGGCATGGTTTATCAGTCGAAAATAATTTGAATCTTAATACATTTGCCGCAGATCGGGCCCTCGCAGATTTGCGCTGAACTTCCAAATCCTCTTAGCATTAATCAGCGCCGATCTGCTACATTGTGTGTAGAATATCAAATGAAATTAACCTAGCCATCATCAAACCAATAAAAACATGAAATTAATTTGTACAGCATTCTTATTAGCATTGATAATCGTCGCGTCGGGTCAGAATAAAGTTGTTCTGAATGGCGATCTTGGGTACACAAAAATCAATCGCCACATCTACGGCCACTTTTCTGAGCATTTAGGAAAATGTATTTACGGTGGATTTTACGTAGGTGAAAATAACACGAGAATTCCACACACAAGAGGCATTCGAAATGATGTTGTTGATGCGTTGAAGAAACTGAAAGTTCCTAATCTCAGGTGGCCGGGGGGATGTTTTGCAGACACCTATCATTGGAAGGATGGCATCGGTCCAAAGGAGAAACGACCAACCATGGTGAATACGTGGTGGGGAGGCGTAACGGAAGACAACAGTTTTGGTACACACGACTTTCTAAATATGTGTGAGTTAATCGGCGCGGAGCCTTACTTGTCTGCCAATGTGGGTAGCGGAACCGTGCAAGAGGTTACGGAATGGGTACAATACGTAAACTTCAATGGAACCAGTCCTATGTCATCCTTACGCAAGGAGAATGGAAGAGAGAAATCCTGGAATGTAAAATTCTGGGGGGTTGGCAATGAAGCGTGGGGATGTGGGGGCAACATGGTACCGGAATTCTATGCGAATGTTTACCGGCAGTATGCAACCTTCATGACAAACTGGGACAATGCTGACAAAATTTTTCGCATCGCATCCGGAGCAAACTCTTCTGATTATCATTGGACCGAGGTGCTCATGCGGGATATACCACACAATATGCTGGAAGGAGTTGCCTTGCATCATTATTCTGTGATTGACTGGAAGAAAAAGGGCTCAGCTCAAAATTTTTCGGAAGAACAATATTTTCAAATCATGCAACGGGCTCTACTCATGGAGGAATTGGTTACCAAGCACTCAACCATTATGGACAAGTACGATCCAACAAAAAAGGTTGCCTTGGTGGTGGATGAATGGGGCGGATGGTATGATGTAGAGCCGAATACAAATCCCGGGTTTTTGTATCAACAAAACACGATCCGGGATGCCGTTCTTGCTGGTGTCACATTAAACATTTTCAATAATCACAGTGATCGTGTCAGGATGGCGAACCTGGCGCAAACGATCAATGTGCTGCAGGCCGTGGTGCTGACGAATGAAGAGAAGATGATCCTCACTCCCACCTATCATGTGATGGAGATGTACAACGTTCATCAAGACGCCACGCTGATTCCCATCCAAATCAAAACCAATGATTATGCCCTGGGAAATGAGAAATTACCAGCCATTTCCGTATCCGCTTCAAAAGAGCAAAGCGGAGTGATTCATATCTCTCTGGTGAACATCGATGGGGAAAATAGCCAGGATGTAGAGATCGAAATACGCGGGAGTAAATTCGTTTCTGTGACTGGAAGAATTCTCACCAGCGAAAAATTGCAGGACCACAATAGCTTTGAATCTCCGGAAAAAGTAAAACCAGCTGACTTCAAGGATATTGCTTTTGCCGCTAACTCGAAGGCCTTTTCAAAATCCCAATCGGCTTCAGTCAATGCTTTTACGCAGTCCACCACTCCGCAACCGGTCTTGAAAGTAAAGATGCCAGCCCATTCAGTAGTTGTGTTGGAATTGAAATAACTTCGTCTTCGCTGCCAATGATAACAACCTTCTAAAATGGCCTGTTTCAATTGAATTAAGCATTTTCTTTGGTTCCTTTGCTGATTTTAATATCAAACCATACTACAACTAAGTAGCCGAACGTAATTCAAAATTTTCACGCAAAGTATCCCAATAAGGGACTTATGTTATGGAAATAATAACTTTGGGAAAAAGCCCCTTGCATCAAGACCATGGCGTCAATGAATTCGACTT
>JAYVRH010000613.1:0-3880 GCA_043776495.1 Cyclobacteriaceae bacterium | reverse complement strand
TTTAAATGGTAGTTCTCAACTGCTCTCAACCTCTGTTACCACCGTTATCATCGAACGTTGATTCGTCCCTATATCGCAAATGTTCGAATCGGCCGGGTTTGCAAAATCCGACAAACGAAAATGCCACCACAATCGGTTGATATGCGGTGGCATTTTTGTTTTGTAGTCCGTAGGGGAATCGAACCCCTATTACCAGAATGAAAATCTGGTGTCCTAACCGTTAGACGAACAGACCGTTCCTTTTTAAAGAGCCGCAAAGATAGAACCCTGCCGCTATTTGACAAAAATGACAACTTCTTTTTTAGGCTACGGGGAACATTATCAGTTGGTTTTAGCTTAATACTGATATATTTTTACGCCTCAATAAAATTTAACCCGAAAAACACATGACAAAGATTGGTATCAACGGATTTGGCCGCATCGGCCGGCTGGCATTCCGCGCTGCAGTAGGCCGAAAAGACATTGAAGTAGTGGGCATCAATGACATCGTTGATGCTGAGTATATGGCCTACATGCTTAAATATGACTCCACGCACGGAAGATTCTCCGGCACGGTGGAAGCAAAGGATGGTCATCTGATCGTGAATGGAAAAAAGATCCGCGTCACCGCAGAAAAAGACCCTGCGAACCTGAAATGGGGTGAGGTGGGCGCCGAAATCATTATTGAATCAACAGGCTTGTTTCTAACAAAAGCAGATGCACAAAAGCATATTACCGCAGGGGCCAAAAAAGTGGTTCTGTCCGCCCCCGCCAAGGATGACACGCCCACGTTTGTAATGGGCGTGAACAACAAGAAATTAAAAGCAGAAGATACCATTGTCTCCAATGCCTCTTGCACCACCAACTGCCTTGCCCCGCTCGCTAAAGTGCTGCACGATAAATTTGGAATCGCAGAAGGCCTCATGAGCACCATCCATGCAGTGACTGCCACTCAAAAAACTGTCGACTCACCTTCTGGCAAGGATTGGCGCGGTGGCCGTGGCGGATATCAAAATATTATTCCTTCCTCCACAGGAGCAGCCAAAGCAGTTGCATTGGTGATCCCGGAACTGAAAGGGAAACTAACGGGTATGTCATTCCGGGTACCGGTAGCCGATGTTTCCGTGGTTGACTTAACTGCACGGCTGGTGAAGCCCGCATCTTACGAGCAGATCAAAGCTGCCATGAAAGAGGCTTCTGAAGGTGAGTTAAAAGGAATTCTGGGTTATACTGAAGATGAAGTTGTATCATCCGATTTTGTGGGCGATGCACGTACCTGCATTTTTGATGCGAAAGCAGGTATCGCTCTAAGTGACAGCTTCGTTAAAGTAGTAGCATGGTATGACAATGAGTGGGGTTACTCTAACAAGTTGATTGACCTGATCCAGGAGCTGGCTAAACTGTAATATTTATTAACAGATTTTACAAATAACACTGAATAGGGTGCTCAATGAGTACCCTATTTTTATTTCATGAGAACTCTAATCTCTGTGTTAGAAATGAGCCAGAAAGGTTCAGCTTTCTTGACTAAAAATTATAGCGAAAGGTCCATTATCAAGAATCAACTAAATTTAATGTGTATGATTCTGATGTAATTTGACATGTCCACAGCTTGCATTTCGGTCCTAATCCCTCTTTACCGGGGGTTATGACGAGACACCCTTAATATCATACTATTTTGATAATCAGTTGGTTACTCAAAATTGATGGCGAATTGCTTCTTACTTGAAGTGCTTTGACGGGTTAATATACTGCTGTATGATTTGAGGCCCTTTTCGAGAATTTCATCTCAAGGGCTTCCCCACCTTTGAATCAGAAATAAATAAGGGGGGCGGTATGGCACTTACATCCTACATCAACATTCGTCACAGACTGACACAAATTGTGATCTTGGTCGTTTTGATCCTTGCGGGACTTTTGTTTTCACAAGTTGCCAAAGGACAATCCGTAAGCCACAAAATCCGTCTCTTTAAGTCTAATAATCACGTTGCTGTTCACAAGAATTCAGACATGACCTGTTATATTCTTCACAAGAAAAGAACATCGCCACCAAAACATCAATTGATCGCCACTTCCAAGCGTTCGAAGAGCAGTAAGCCACTTGCTGAGACGGATGAACCAGACCGAATAAGTTCAAACTAAAATAGGGGTGTTTTAGTGAACGCAGCCTCCGCAGTCTTTTGCGGGGGCATTTTTTTTTGTGACGCTCTCAATTGAAAATCTCTCCATTACAAAAAAAGTCATTTTGGTTTTTGAAATATCTTCGAATGTAGCTATGCAATAAAAGCATAACGCTATGCACTCATCAAGAGCGGCCTGGCAGCTAGCACCTTGAATTATGCTTGTAGTTCGCGGTATTTTTGATGAGACATCAAAAAACCGCGAAGATCCAAGTAGGCCTTTACCTCACGAATATTTAAAACTCCCCTTCTAAGCCTTTCCTAAGATTCTTTTTTTTGGTAATCTAATTCTGCGAATCTTTGCTGGATGAATTTCGATTCTAATATCTTTCATCATCGCATAGCACAGACCTCCCCTTTTCCTTTCGGAATAACAATCGAACGGGCAGAAGGAACTTGTTTATACAGTCCCGATGGTAAACGATATCTTGATATGATTTCGGGCATCGCAGTCAACAACATTGGCCACCGACATCCCAAGGTGGTAAAGGCCATAAAGGACCAGGTGGATAAGCATCTGCATGTAATGGTATATGGTGAATACATCCTGTCCTCTCCGAATATGCTGGCAGCAAAGCTTACTAGCCTCTTACCCGCTTCACTCAATTGTTGCTATTTCGTAAACTCTGGTACGGAAGCCAATGAAGGAGCACTTAAACTGGCCAAGCGCTTCACCGGCAGGAGTGAAATCATCTCGTTCGAGAAATCCTATCATGGCAGTACACACGGATCGCTGAGTGTGTCGGGTAATGAAAAGAAAAAAAATGCTTTCAGGCCGCTCCTTCCGGACGTGCGATTTATTGAGTTCAATAACCAGAACGATCTTGAGCATATCACAGATAAAACTTCGTGTGTCATCATGGAGACAATTCAGGGTGACGCGGGAGTTAGGATTCCTGCGATCTCATTCATGAAGGCATTGCGCCATCGATGCACTGAAACAGGAGCGCTGCTGATCCTCGATGAAATACAATGCGGAATGGGCAGGACAGGGAAACTATTTGCCTTTGAACATTTCGGCATCGTACCAGACATCCTCACCCTTGCCAAAGCGTTTGGAGGTGGCTTGCCGATCGGTACCTTCATATCATCCGAGGAAAAAATGAAGTGCCTCACTTTCGACCCCATGCTAGGTCATATCACCACCTTTGGAGGAAACCCGGTATGCTGTGCAGCAGCCCTGGCCGCGCTCGAAGTAATTGAGGAGGAAAATCTCTTGAAACAATCTGAAGAGAAAGGAAAATTGATTGAGTCCCTCCTGCAACATCCCAAAATAAAAGAGATCCGAAGAATTGGTTTGATGTTCGCAATAGACTTTGATTCCGAAGAACGTGTCAATCGCATTGTGGAATATTCACGGGAACACGGCGTCATCTGCTACTGGTTCCTGTCGCACCCCAACAGCTTACGAATCGCTCCTCCCTTGACAATCTCAATCGAAGAAATAAATGAAGCTTGTGGGGTAATCCTTCAAGCAATAAATCAAAGTTGACAATTAACAATCAATGTCGTTTAGCTAGGCTTCTAAAACACATGAGTGTCGCCCTTCGACTCTGCTCAGGGTGACTATGATATAGATACTCCTTCGAACGAGTCAGGCTGAGTTATCTATCGCGCCCAAGGCTCGATACCGGTTGTAGATGACATTAAGGTGGTTTAAGAATTCGGAAAGGTTCCCGCAGATTCTAAGAGCTGGGAGCTAAAACTAGATTTCTAACTTG
>JAYVRH010000612.1:0-3887 GCA_043776495.1 Cyclobacteriaceae bacterium | reverse complement strand
TGATTTCATCATTGGTGTCTGCATCGATATACTCCGGGTATATTATGTTTTTGCCAACACCCATCTCTGGAGTTGGCCAGAACTGACCGCCCATGCCTCCGATGATGATGCCGGAGTTAATGATCTTCGGACCAGGTATCCATCCCTGCTCAATCGCCTGACGAAGCGCGGTGTCCACATAATTTCCATTGTTGCCCATGTCACGCACAATGGTGAATCCCGAAGAAAGCATTTGCATGCCATTGGAGGCGGCCTGGATGGCGCGTAACGCAGAACTTTCAGTAATGTAGGTGTAATAATAAATGTTACGCTCTGGAACCACTTTGTAGGTGAGCGCAAGATGATTGTGCGCATCGACGAGTCCTGGCAACACGGTCAGTGCCGAGAGATCGATCACTTCTGCACCTACAGGAATTGTGACACTTGGCCCGATCTCTTTGAACTTTCCATTTTCGATCAGGATGATCTGGTTGTTCAACACTGTGCCGGATTCAGGATCAATAAGTTTACCTGCCTTCACCACTGTGATGATTGCGGGGCCCCCGGTTTGTTGCGCAAAAGACTGAAATGAAAATGCAATCAGCATTCCTAAGAACAACACTGCAATGTTTTTACAAGAAATAATTGGCTTCATAATTTGTCTGGTTAATAGTTAAGCCATGAACGTACTAAAAAAAGTTTAGAGTTCAGCTGCGAATTTCATTTCATTCATAGGTGCGAAGCTTATCCCCACACTGTCTTCGCGGTTTTTTGATGCTTCAGCAAAAATACCGCGACCTACACACTCAAATTCAACTTGCCAACCAATGCAGAAATTTTGCATTTGATAGTTAAGTTCGAAGCTCGGGGCATCCGAGACGGAGCCGCGAATACATCCAGTGGAATACGTACATAGCTTGGGAATGTCTTCGCGGTTTTTGATGCCTCATCAAAATACCGCGATCTCCGGACCATACTACAACCCGCTACAATTTCTTAAATGCCTCAAATTCCCTTGCATCAAACCAACCTTCACTGAGATCTTTCCATTCAGGGTTGATGGAGTTGATCAGGTTTCTTTTCCATTCTCGCTTGTATTTCTTGATTTGCTTTTCACGATGAATTGCGTCCCAGATATATTTATGCTCCTCAAAATACATAAGGTGATTGCAATTGTACTTGGATGTAAATCCGGGATTCACATGGGCTTTGTGTTCAAATACCCTTCTAACTAAATTATTTGTCACACCAGTATAGAATACATTGTGCTTCCAATTGGTCAAAATGTAGACTGAATAGATCACAAATGATTAATCGAATGGCTCAGGTAAAGTTTGAGGCTGGAGCTACAAAACCCAAGAATTTAGCGTCATTAAAACATGATTAAATTGATGGATTTGAGCCCTGAAAATCTTCGGTGGGAATGCCTTCGCGGTTTTTTGATGTCTAACCACTGCCGAAATCTTACATTTCAGCGTTAAGTTCGAAGTTCGCGGCATCCGAGACTGAGCCGCGAAGACATCCACCTGAGAATTTGTATCCTATGGGTCTTTGCAGTTTTTGTTGCCGCATCAAATTACCACGACCTACACTTTCTTCACTTGAATAAGCACTGATTTCGACGTTGGCGTCCCACTCTTATCAGCCACACTCCCAATTGGAACCAAGACATTCGTCTCTGGGAAATAAGTGGCAGTACAACCCTGAGGAATGGGATAGAGGATCGTGATAAACTTTCGGGCCACTCGTGTTACCCCGTCATGATGATTGAATAAATCGACCACATCCCCATTCTTCAAATTACGTTTCGTCATATCCAACTCATTCATCAGGATCACCCGTCGCTCATTGTAAATCCCGCGGTACCGGTCATTGAGTCCATAGATCGTAGTGTTGAATTGGTCGTGACTCCGGATGGTCATCATCATCAGCTCGTCTTCTTCCAACATCAGTTTTGGAATGTCGGCGATGTTGAAATGAGCTTTTTGAGATGGTGTGTCAAAATTTCTTTCGCGGGTGCAATTGGGCAAATAAAATCCGCCGGGGACCCTCACCCGCTCATTGTACTTATCAAAACCAGGAATGGTTTTTTCAATATCATCGCGGATATGGTCGTAATGTTTTTCGTAAAGGCCCCAATTTATTTTGCTTCTTTTTCCAAGCGTTGCTTTTGCAAGCCGGCATACAATCGTTGGCTCACTGAGCAAATGGTCCGACACCGGTTGAAGGACTCCCTTTGATGATTGTACTACGCTCATCGAATTTTCACAGGAAACAAATTGAGCTTCGTCGTTTACAATATCTTCATCGCTTCTGCTCAAACAGGGGAGAATGATCGCCTCTTCGCCATGTATCAAATGACTGCGATTGAGTTTAGTCGAGACATGGACCGTCAGTCCGCACTTCCGCAAAGCTTCGGCGGTGTAAGTGGTATCAGGTGTGGCGGAAAGAAAATTACCACCCATGGCAAAAAATACTTTTGCTCTTCCATCATGCATGGCTTTAATGGATTCCACTACATCAAAGCCGGGCTTTTGAGGGGGAGTGAAATGGAAATTGTCCTCTATTGATTTCAGGAACTTTGCAGAGGGCCTTTCATCAATGCCCATCGTGCGGTCGCCTTGAACGTTGCTGTGTCCCCTGACCGGACATGTACCTGCACCGGGTTTACCAATGCTGCCTTTCATTAACAGCAGATTCACGATCTCTTTGATCGTGTCCACTGCATTTTTATGCTGCGTCAGACCCATGGCCCAACACGCAATGATTTTCTTTTTCTTTATTAATACACCGGCTGCTTCTTTAATTAAGCTAAGTTCAACACCTGCGGCAAATCCGAGTTCATCCAGATTTTGCTTTCTAAGGTGGTGCGTAAACTCAGACCAACCGACCGTACTTTCTTGAAGGAATGCAAGATCGCAGACAGAGCCATGGTTCTGTTGCTCTTCCTCGAGCAACATTAATTCTATGGCTTGTAATAAAGCCATGTCGCCGTTGATTTTTACTTGTAGGAAGATATCGGTAAGTGGTGTGGTCATTCCCAACAATCCTCCCAGCTGCTGTGGATTATTGAATCCCATGAGACCGGCTTCGGGCAACGGGTTGATTGAAATGATGATGGCCCCATTCTTCTTGGCTTTTTGTAACGCGGTTAACATTCTTGGATGGTTCGTGCCGGGATTTTGACCGAGGATTATAATCGCCTCCGCCTCATAAAAATCCTCCAACTTTACTGAGCCTTTTCCAATTCCAAGTGATTCCCCCATTGCCACACCACTACTCTCATGGCACATATTGCTGCAGTCGGGAAGATTATTCGTACCAAACTCCCGCACAAAGAGTTGATAAAGAAATGCTGCTTCGTTGCTGGTGCGACCGGAAGTATAGAAGACCGCCTCGTCCGGAGTGGATAGGTTATTCAAAGAAAGAGCAATCTTTTTAAAGGCATCCTCCCAGGTGATGGATTGATAATGAGTTCCCCCTTTTGGTAAATAGACCGGCTGAGCAATACGTCCTTTTTTTCCAATTTCATAATCAGATAATAGAGCCAAATCCTGAACGGAGTTCTGAGTGAAAAAAGTCGATGTAAGTTGTTTTGCGGTGGCCTCTTCTGCCACAGCCCTCGCACCATTCTCACAATATTCTCCAAGCCCTGAGCGCTCATCATCCGGATCGGGCCAGGCACAACTTGGGCAATCAAAACCGCCTTTCTTGTTGAGCTTCGACAATGCTTTCCATCCCCTTACGATTCCCACCTCGTCGATTATGTCTTTTACACTGGAAACAATTGCAGGTATCCCGGCCGCCGTCTTCTTGATTTCGCCCTGCTTCAACCCCGTAAAGGTTTCAGGATTTTCTGAACCAATAGAGTTTACATCATCAACCACGTATCTAAATTTATTTCTCTC
>JAYVRH010000611.1:0-3889 GCA_043776495.1 Cyclobacteriaceae bacterium | reverse complement strand
GATACCTGGAAGACAATTTTCAACGCCAGCCGGAACTGGACGAAGTGGCTGAAAAAGTCCACCTCAGCCCATTTCATTTTCAGCGAATTTTTACGGACTGGGCTGGAATCAGTCCCAAGCGTTTCTTGCAATATCTCACGGTAGATTTTCTTAAGGCAAAATTGCAGGAGACCAGGAATATAGTCGAGGCTGCTGAGTCCGCGGGGTTATCCAGTCAATCACGCGTATATGATCTATTCACGACGCTCGAAGCGGTAACACCGCAGGAGTATAAACTCCGGGGCTCCGGAATAAAGATTGACTATGGATTTCACGAAACCCCTTTCGGTTCAAGTCTCATCGGCGTGACTGAGCGGGGCATCTGCTGGCTGTCATTTGTCAATACGGAAGAAGGACCCAAAGCGGAGCTTGAAAAAATGAAAGAGCATTGGCATCAGTCCATATTTCATCAGGATCAGGAGGTGACTTCACACTTTGTTGAGCTGGTCTTTTACCGCAGACCTGTCTACCGAAGCCATTCCGGCGTAGGTAGAGGCGCGGAGACGCAAAGGAAAATACACTTATTCGCGAAGGGGACTAACTTTCAGATCAAGGTATGGGAAGCATTGCTCCGATTGCCAATGGGCAGTGTCACCACGTATCAAAACATTGCAGAAAGAATCAAAAATCCAAAAGCCATGCAGGCAGTTGGCTCAGCGGTTGGGTCTAATCACATTGCCTATCTGATTCCCTGCCATCGGGTGATTCGAAAAGATGGAATACTCGGTGAGTACCGATGGAGCGCCACTCGCAAGAAAAGTATTATTGGTTGGGAGATGGCAAAAGCTTCTTAACACCATTTGCCACGCTTGCCTATTGCTCCCGATGGTTATCGGCATGCTTACTGCCTACTCCACTAGGTCGCCCATGTTTTTCCAACTTCCGCCAGGGGCACGCAACCTTTGTATGGTCCGGGTACTGGATTGTACTGCAGTACCTGGGTAGCGCCGGGCTCGCTGCTGAAGAATCCAAGGATGGTCAGTTCTTTAAACTTAACGATAAATGGCCTGTCTCCTCCACCGTCTGTATTCCACCAACCTGCGGATGCCTTGTCACCGGAATTATTGAGCGCTGCATCATGATGTTTTTTCACATGCGCTACCTGATCGGCTGGTTTGCATTCTGCAAATACATCACCAAATGTTTTCTTCGCATCATAATCAAATTCTGCCAAACCTTTAAGAAATTTCTCCTGGTCTTCTTTCGGGAAAACTACTTTGAGCATGCCATCAATAAATGCCGGTACACCTGCCTCTTTTGCACCGGGTGTACTGGTCTTTGGGATAATAATTTCGGCTAGCTCGCTGACAAGCCGGGCCTGATCTTCCGAAAAGAATTCAGGTTTATAAGTGAGCTCCGGCGCTGCTTTGCAACCATTCAATATTCCTGCCAGGGCCGGGCCCGAAACTGCGTAGCCCAACACCATGGCCGTCCGTTGAAGTACTTCTCTTCTATTCATATCTACAGAAATTTAAAACTATTTTAAGTTGCCTTTCTTTAATTCACTCACTGCGTGATCTGCTGCACGGGCTGTCAAAGCCATATAGGTAAGCGATGGGTTCTGACATGCTGAAGAAGTCATTGCTGCACCGTCCGTAACAAATACATTCGGCGCCTCATGGACCTGGTTCCATTTGTTTAACACGGAAGTCTTTGGGTTTACTCCCATACGGGCTGTTCCCATTTCGTGAATGCCCAATCCGATGTTGTTGGCTCCATCATACATTTTGACATTTTTGAATCCGGCAGCTTCCAACATTTCTGCCGCGGCCTCCTTCATGTCTTTACGCATGATCTTTTCATTTTCCTTCCATTCCGCATCAACGTTCAAAGTTGACAATCCATAGATATCTTTTTTCTCTTTGTTTAACGTCACGCGATTGTCGGAATAAGGCAAGCATTCTCCAAAACCGGTGATGCCAAACCTCCAGCCACCTGGCGTGGTGAGGGCCTCTTTGAGATCTGCTCCAAAAGACAATTCGGCGACACCACGCTCCCACCCTTCCCTGCTCCCATCTCCCTGATATCCAAATCCACGAATGTAATCCGAACGTTTTTCTTTGCCGATATTTCTGAATCGGGGGATATAAATCCCATTGGGTCTTCGACCGATATAATACTTATCATCAAATCCTTCCACATCACCTTCCGCACCCGCGCGATACTGATGGTCCATGAGGTTTCGACCCAATTGATCGCTTGCATTTCCCATTCCATTCGGAAAGCGACTTGACGTTGAATTCAACAGGATGAAAGTGCTCCCCAAGGTAGAGGCATTCAGGAAAATGATGTTTGCAAAAAAATCGATCTCTTCTTTTGTTTCGCCATCAAGGACTTTCACGCCTACTGCTCTTCCCTTCTTCTCATCATAAATGATTGAATGGACGATTGAATAAGGTCTCAATGTCATATTGCCCGTCTTCATTGCCGCTGGCAGCGTGGAGGCATTGCTGCTGAAGTAGGCTCCGTAAGGGCAACCTCTATTGCATAAATTTCTTGACTGACAAACTCCCCGGCTGGGGTCATGGGCAAGAGGAGCCGTGACGTGCGCTACTCTTCCGATGGTTACCTTTCTTCCATTAAATTTCTCAGCTACTTTATCACGAAATACTTCTTCCACACAATTGAGTTCCATGGCAGGCAGAAACTTTCCGTCCGGAAGGTGCGCAAGTCCCTCCGCCTGGCCGCTGACTCCGATGTATGACTCCACATGATCATACCAGGGTGAGAGATCTTTGTAGCGGATCGGCCAATCCACACCGTGTCCATCTTTGCTGTTCGCCTCAAAATCCATATCCGACAACCGATAGGATTGTTTACCCCACGTGATCGAACGTCCTCCCACATGATAACCGCGTATCCAGTCAAAAGGCTTGACCTCTGTGTAAGGGTTTTCGAGATCATTTACCCACCAGTGTTTGTGGGATTGCTCGAGCCAATTTGTTCGAGACTGAACTGGATACAGTTTTAATTCTTCAGCGGAGAGCTTATCCCCATGCGGCAATTGCCAGGGGTCTTTCGTCATTGTAGGGTAGTCCACCACATGCTTCACGTCTCTGCCCCGCTCCAATACTAGTGTCTTGAGTCCCTTTTCGGTAAGTTCTTTAGCCGCCCATCCTCCGCTGATGCCTGTGCCAACGACAATCGCATCATACGTGTTCTGTTTCGCTGCATCAATATTCAAATTCATAATTCAGTGGATATTTAAAAATCAAAGTTAACTTTTCTGAAATCCGGGCCTATACCCTACCTGTATTTATTTAACCGGACTTGCGCGCGCCATTAAATCCTTCGCATTCTTCTTAGCCCTCTTTGCGCCTCTGCGTGAAAAAATCAAGAGTCATGGAGAACTCCTGTTATTTAAGTCATCACATTTCCGTTTTCCACCCCCTGGTCGCAAATTATATTTAGTAGTTTCGTCCATCAAAATATGGACCTTCTTCATCAACTTTGTTCAATTCCTGGCACCTCGGGTCACGAGGCTGAAGTCAAAACTTTTTTGCTTCGATACATTCAAAAAGAAAAGAAGCATTGGAAAGTCAAGCCTGAAGTTTTACATGGTGATGGATTTCAAGACTGCATCGTTCTGAAATTTGGGAAGCCCCGGACCGCAATTTTTGCGCACATGGATACTGTTGGGTTCACGGTTCGATATTTCAATCAATTGCTAACGATAGGAAGTCCGGATGCTGAGGCGGGTGCGAGACTCGTGGGGCAGGATAGCAAAGGCCCGATCGAATGCGAACTGGAATTTGATAAAGAGAACCATGCGCTGTACAAATTCGGGAGGCCCATTGAACGCGGGACACCCCTCTCATACAAAATCAATTTTATTGACTCGAAACATTTC
>JAYVRH010000610.1:0-3899 GCA_043776495.1 Cyclobacteriaceae bacterium | reverse complement strand
TTCGGTAACATCGTCGCCCAAAAACAGGACCTTACCCAATACGACTGGTTCTTTTTTAAACTTCTCAAACCGCACGGCATAATGTTCTGGCAGGCTGGGTATGGTATCGTAAGAAACCTGTGCATTCGCATTCAATGAAAAATAGATCCCGCACAGAATAAAAAACCGCTTCATTTCTTGCTACTTCTTTACCCCTTCGATTTTTGTATTCAACTTCTCTCCACCACCAATCTCGACGGAGGATGATCCATAGACGCGTATTGCTGATTTAACAAAGTCTTCTTCATTTGCCTTATAAATATTCTCAACATATTTCTGAGGGTTCCTGTCGATGTAAGGGAACCATGTGCTATGGATTTGAACCATCACCCGATGTCCTTTCTTGAAGGTATGGAGAATGTCTTGCAATGCGAAAGATACGTCTGACATCTCACCGGCCTTAAATGGTTCCGGCTTCGCAAAGCTATTGCGAAAGCGCCCGCGAAATACTTCGTGTCGGATAAGTTGTTGATAGCCTGCCATCACGATGTTAGAAGGGTTTCGGGGTTCATTGGGCTCATTGTCTGGATAGACGTCAATGAGTTTGACGATAAAGTCAGCATCTGTTCCAGTCATCGATACTTTTAGTTTTGCTGCAATTTCACCAGCCAGAAGAATTTCTTCCGTCAGGACACCGGTTTGAAATGTGATGACGTCGGGTCTGCTGGCAGCCTGCCGCTGGTCATCGGACATAAACCTTCTGGGCGTGAATATCAAATTTTCTGTTTGCGAAGTATATGGCACCGGGTGAGCAGGGTCACTGATGTATTCAAATACCGCATCCACTTTTGTAGGAGCGTTCACCGATAGCTTACCCCCTTCTCCAAAATATAATTTGACGGCAGGTATTCCTTTGGGAGGCCACTCGCCAAATTGCTTCCATACCTTGAGGCCGCAGTCAAACATATAGGCTTCTGGCAGGCCGGTCTGCTGATTGTCTTTTAGGATCGAGTTAAAAAATTTTCTTTCGATCTCCTGCTGATAGAAAGTGGAGATACTATCACCAAAATAAATGTGGTTTACCTTCTGGTAACCTCTCTCCTGCGACCAGTCGCCGTGACTCCAGGGTCCCATCACAATGGTATTGTAGGTCCCTGGGCTTGTACTTTCAATCCGCTTGTAGATATTGAGTGGGCCGTATAAATCTTCAGCATCGAACCAACCTCCCACTGTCATCACGGCATGTTTTACTCCCGTGAGGTGCGGCAAAAGATTGCGCTTTTGCCAGAAGTCATCATAATTCGGATGGTCTACGATCTGTTGCCAGAAAAAGTTATCCTGGTGATATTTTTCAGTTGCATTCTTCAAAGGCCCCATTTCCAGATTGAATTCATAACCATTCTTTTCTTCTCTAAATGGGAAGCGCTCCAATTTATCATCGTACCAGCTCTTGTTGGTGGGTGCAGGATGCTGATATCCGAATACGCCAAACGCCGCCATATAGCTTTGCAAAAAGGCACCCTGGTGGTGGAAGTCATCAAAGTAAAAATCAGAGATAGGCGCCTGTGGTGAAGAGGCTTTCAGGGCCGGATGTGCATCTGGAATTCCTGCAGCTGTATAGAAGCCAGGATATGAAATTCCATATTGCCCTACCCTGCCATTGTTTCCCTTGATGTTTTTGATGAGCCACTCGATGGTATCCCAGGTATCGGAAGATTCATCAATGGCAGTTTTGTCTTTTCGGTCGTTGCCTGGAATATTAGGTCGCATGTTGTCAAAGGTCCCTTCTGACATCCAACGTCCGCGCACATCCTGATAAACAAAAATATATCCATCTTTCATGAGGAATTTGGATGGGCCCAACCGCCGAAATTTATCAATGCCATAAGGTGCTACGCTGTAGCAGGTACGCTGCATCAGTATGGGATAGACCTTAGATTTATCCTTTGGCACGAAGACGGAGGTAAAGAGTTTTATACCGTCCCTCATTGGCACCTGATATTCAAACTTATCATAGTGGAGACGAGCGTAAACGGAGTCTGGCATTTGGGCCCAGGTGATTGCAGGGATACAGAGGACTGAGAAGAGAAAAACTATTTTTTTCATATTAATACGCATTATTGCCGTAAGGTAGTGTTCCTGCCTTATTAATTCAATGGCTATTGGCTAATCCTCCTTTGTCAACTTTGATAAAATTTAGTTACTCTAATGCTATTTCACAGAGTTTCGCAGAGAGAATCCAAGAGTTTCACGGAGAGTTTAATAGTTGAAACCAAATCACCTTCCGCTTCTCAGTGCTACTCCTTTGCATTCTCAGAGAAACTCCGTGAAACAGTCGGGGACGATTAAGATGACAACGTAGGACTAAGCGGTTGAGAATAATCCAAACCAGCCATCATTATTTCTATTTTGAAAAAAACCTCCTTTTGATCTATCCAATTACTCATTCCACTAACTTTTAATTCATTCATATTTAAATTATTCTCATCTTCTCACCTTCAAAGAAAATGAGAGAGGTTGCCAAATACACTTTGCCTGTCGGCATTGCGCTAGTCATTGCCAACATGATCGGCACCGGTATTTTTACGGCGCTGGGGTACCAGGTGGGGCCACTTCCTTCGGGCTTTGTCATTATTCTATTATGGCTGTTGGGCGGAGTGATTGCACTCTCTGGAGCGCTTACCTATGCTGAAATTTCTACTACCCTTAAAAGATCTGGAGGAGAATATTTTTATCTGGGAAAAATTTTCCATCCGCTCATCGGATTTCTCAGCGGGTGGATGAGTACCTTGGTAGGTTTTGCAGGGGCTGTTTCAGCTGTTGCCATTGCCATCGGTTCATATTCATCAGCCCTGTTTCACCTTCCTCAGAAATTGGTAGCAGTGAGTAGCATCCTCATCATATCCGGCATTCATCTATTTGGAGTGAAGACAGGAGGAAGGTTGCAGACGATCTTGACGACCATTAAACTCTCCCTCATTGCCTTCTTTTGTATTGCACCACTTTTCCTTGACGGGAACAACTTTTCCGGAATAACCTTTCTTCCTCAACAAAGCGATCTTGATTTAATTCTAAGTCCGGGATTTGCTGTCTCACTCGTCTTCGTTGTATATGCTTATACCGGCTGGAATGCGGCGGCCTACATTGCCGGAGACCTGGAAAATCCTGTAAAAAATTTACCACGAACCTTGCTGCTGGGCACAGCCACTGTGGTCGTTGTCTACCTGTCACTCAACAGCATGTTTTTATATGTGTCCTCTTTTAAAGAACTGGATGGACAAAACGACATCGGCAATGTAGTCGCCATTAAATTGTTTGGGGAAAGAATCGGGCAATTGTTTTCGGCTCTATTCAGCATTGCCTTACTCTCCACACTCAGCGCCATGACGATCGCCGGACCGCGCGTCACACAGGCAATGGGTGAAGACTACCCGGCGTTGAAAAAGCTCTCAGCAAGAAATAGGTATGATATGCCCTATGGGGCCATATTGCTGCAGGCAGGATGGGCCATTTTTCTTGTACTCGTCAGCTCTTTTAAGGAAATCATACAATACATTTCCATCAGTCTTTCTATTTTCTCGATGCTGACCGTGGCCGGCATCTTTATTCTCCGTAAAACTCATAAAGAAAGACCGTTTCACCTACCACTTTTTCCACTTCCCCCGCTCATTTTTATTTTGGTCACTTGCTGGATGATCTATTATATGTTTCGGGAGGATCCAAAAATAATATTCTACTCACTTGCTACCATGGTTCCTGGCGCTATCCTCTATTTTAGCGCTTCCAAAAAAAAATGAAACGGAACATTAAGATTGCCACCCTGCTCTTGCTAACAGCTTGCGCCTGCACCCGCCCGCCCGAACAAAATGCAGAATCAGGAATCGATTCACACGCTGTAGCAGATACGGTAAAAGCTTTGG
>JAYVRH010000609.1:0-13989 GCA_043776495.1 Cyclobacteriaceae bacterium | reverse complement strand
CATCCTGCTACCCAGTGGTTATTCCAATCCACGCTCGATGATCGGTTACATGATGGTGTCTCTGCTCTTTGCCCTTTATCATACCAATTTGATCGGAGCAGCCTTTATAAAAGAGACTGAAAACGCTATTGAATACTTAGATAGGAGTGAGAAAGCCATTCAGGCAGCGGGCGAATTGGCTGCAAAGAAGCTCAAGGGAAAACTTCCTTTTATCTATTGTGATGGTCGCCTGGAGGCGATGGCGATCCGCTTCCAGCAACAACTCAATGAAAACTCCAAGCAAATTGCCCATGTCGCCACTTTCCCTGAAATCAACCACAATGAAATGGTGGGATGGCGTTTCCCGGAGGATATCTTGCACCGGGTACAGGTAGTTTATTTATACTCCGATCATGATCACGACGGAGTCGAGAAAAGGATGGAGATCTGCAGAGAACTTTTTGAAAAACGTTCCAATCCAATTATCGATATTGTCGCGGAAGGCGCATCCTTGTTGGAGCAATATTATTACCTCATTCACCTCACCGATTGGATTTCATATTACCTCGCAAAAGAAAACCAGGTAGACCCTGACGCGGTGGAAGCCATCAATTTTCTAAAAGAGGAGTTAGCCAAGTTAAAGTGAACGTGCTTTTAAACAAAGAAACGGAAGTCATTGACCTGGGCCTGATTGACTATCAGCTGGCCTGGGATTTTCAGACGCTTTTGTTCAATGAAATTCTCGCTGTAAAAAAAGAAAACCGGGAACGTCAGGAGTATGAACAACGAGTCACAAAAAATTTTTTAATTTTCTGCGAACATCCTCATGTATTCACCTTGGGGAAAAGCGGTGTCGAAAAGAATCTGCTCATCAAGAAAGAAGCGCTTTCAACAATTCAAGCTGGTTATTTTCCCATCAATCGCGGTGGTGATATCACCTATCACGGCCCTGGGCAGATTGTGGTATATCCCGTGATAGATCTGGAAAACTTTTTTACCGATATCCACCGTTATATGCGAATGTTAGAAGAGGCTGTCATCCTGACACTGAGGGAATTTTCTATCACAGCAGGAAGAATACAAGGTCTTACGGGTGTCTGGCTCAATGCCCTCGATGAGAAGAATCCAAGAAAAATTTGTGCCTTCGGGGTGAAAACAAGTCGTTGGGTAACCATGCATGGGCTTGCCTTAAACGTCAATACGAATTTGGGGTACTTTGATTACATCGTCCCCTGTGGCCTTGCGGACAAGGCGGTGACTTCAATGGAGAAAGAATTGGCCGGTTTACAAGACATGGCTGCCGTGAAGGCTATTCTGAAAAACAATCTGATGACGCTCTTCGGCATGGAACTACTTGCAATCGAGAAAGTATGACGCCGAAACCATTGTAACCTTTCACCTCTAAAGATGAAATGATAAAGGACATTCATGTACCAGTCGTAAAAAAAGTAACATTGGCTGTGGTTTGCGAAAAAAATGTTCTCCTTCAACAAGAATGGAGGGTTTACCTGATCAACAGCAATGAAGTCCCGATTGAAAACACGATCGTATCCAGCACTGGTTATGGGGAGAAGAATGGAGAGCAGCAAAAAACCTCTACCCTTAGACATTTCTTGCAGACGGTGCCAGCCTATAGTTCGGCCCTGGTGGAGCCAATCAATTCCGATGTTTTCCATCTGAACAATGAATATTGGGTGAGTTACTATATCGGGCAGCAATTGTTCGACAAGCGTTTTGTATTTGTGCCTGACACCATCCGGGAAGAAAATCTATCATTCATAAAAGAGCTGGAGCGTGAAGGAGTATTGCATTCTTAGGTTAGTTTAGCATTATCTTAGAGTCCGATTGAACTCAAAGGGAAAACTATTCTTACTGCCTACCACTCTCGCTGAAGGAACCCATCAGGGGGTAATTCCGCTTTCTGTTAAAGATGCCATTAAAAGCCTGCATTTTTTTCTTTGCGAGGATGTTCGCACGGCGAGGAGATTCATTAGTAGCCTCAAGGTGCATGATTCAATTGAATCCCTCCATTTTGAAATCCTTAATAAAGACTCAGATCCAAAAGACCTTCTTGGTTTATTTGCTCCTATCCATGAAGGGCATTCCCTCGGTGTGCTGAGTGAATCTGGCTGCCCTGGTATTGCAGACCCCGGTACAATGGCAGTAGCCTATGCTCATCAACATGATATCATTGTTGTCCCGCTGGTAGGGCCCTCTTCCATTCTGCTGGCCTTAATGGCGTCAGGATTAAATGGGCAGCAGTTTGCTTTCCATGGCTACTTGCCCATTGATTCTCAGGATGTGGCCGAAAGAATTAGAAGCCTCGAGCGTGAGTCAAGAGAAAAGAATCAAACACAGATTTTCATTGAGACGCCCTATCGCAACAATGCGTTGATGGCACATCTGCTAAAAGCATTGCGGCCGGATACAATCCTTTGCACGGCCATCAACCTTACATCTCCATCGCAAAAAATCGTTCGTCGAGAAATTAGTAAATGGAAAAAGCATCCGGTAACCTTTGAAAAAGTACCAGTTGTATTCCTTTTCCTGGCTGGCTCCTGAAGGTGTGGAAAATTCTGAAACCTCATTATCTTTGCGCCCTTTACGCATAATCCAAATTAAAAATGCCATATCTATTCACTTCCGAATCAGTATCTGAAGGACACCCGGACAAGGTGGCTGATCAAATCTCAGACGCACTCATTGACTATTTTCTTGCTTACGATCCAAATTCCAAAGTGGCCTGTGAAACACTCGTAACTACCGGGCAAGTGGTCTTGGCGGGCGAAGTAAAATCCGAAGCCTACCTCGATGTACAAGACATTGCACGGGAGGTGATCCGCAACATAGGGTATACCAAGAGTGAATACATGTTTGAAGCCAATAGCTGCGGAATTTTCTCAGCCATTCACGAACAATCAGCCGACATCAACCAGGGAGTTGAACGGAAAAAGAAAGAGGACCAGGGTGCCGGTGATCAAGGTATGATGTTTGGTTATGCCACGAGCGAGACTGATAATTACATGCCGCTTGCGTTGGATTTGGCACACCACCTGCTTCGGGAACTGGCCGTCATTCGTAGAGAAGGAAAAGTGATGACCTATCTCCGTCCAGACGCTAAATCGCAAGTGACCATCGAATATGACGATAATAACAAGCCCTCACGCATCGATACCATCGTAATCTCTACCCAACACGATGACTTCGATAAGGACTCTGTCATGCTGAAGAAAATAAAGGATGATGTAATCAATGTGTTGGTACCCCGCATCAAGAAAAAATTGCCCAAACGCATTCAAAGCATTTTTGGCAACGACATTAAGTACCATGTGAACCCTACCGGAAAGTTTGTGATCGGTGGTCCCCATGGCGATACAGGCCTTACCGGAAGAAAAATTATTGTAGACACGTATGGTGGAAAAGGGGCACACGGCGGTGGTGCGTTTTCCGGAAAGGATCCTTCCAAGGTTGACCGTTCTGCAGCCTACGCCACCCGCCACATTGCTAAGAATTTAGTTGCAGCGGGTGTATGCGATGAAGTGTTGGTACAAGTGGCCTACGCAATCGGGGTTGCCCAGCCCGTGGGTTTATATGTCAATACGTATGGCACTTCGAAGGTGAAATTATCCGATGGTGAGATTGCAACAAACATTTCAAAGATTTTTGATATGCGTCCATATTTCATCGAGGAACGCTTCCATTTACGCACTCCCATTTATTCAGAAACGGCCGCATACGGCCACATGGGTCGAGAGCCCCAAGTGGTGGAAAAAGTATTCAACAAAGGAAAAAGGACTGAGAAGAAAGTGAAGGTGGAGTTATTTCCCTGGGAAAAACTGGACTACGTAGACAAAGTAAAAAAAGCATTTAAAATGAATTAAAGAAAAAAGGCCCCAAATGATTGGGGCCTTTTTTCTTGCTAAACCCTTCCGCTCTTTATTTGCGTCTTGAATTTTTTCAATTGATTTCTTAAAGCTTCTATCGCTAATTCTGCAGCCGCTTCAAATGACCGGGCCTGGACCTTGGCAAACAGTTTCTTGCCAGGAACACTCAGTTTGATTTCTACTGTTTTGTTTTCAATGCCCTCGTTGTTGATCTTCAAAAAAACTTCTCCTTTTACAAGACGATTATAAAATGTTTCCAGCTTGTCGACACGTTGCTGAATAAAGTCGATGAGCTTGCGATCTGCATCGAAGTGGATGGAATGAACTTGTAACCTCATACATTTTAGAATTTAAGTGAAACAATCGAAATCCTTCTAGTGACCTCTATCAAAACCTCTTATCTGCCGAATCATGCCTTTGGATGGGCCTGATCAAACACCTTCTTAATTTTTTCCATTGAGTTATGTGTATAAACCTGGGTGGCGGCCAAACTGCTGTGCCCTAATAAGTCTTTCACTGCATTGATTTCGGCTCCTTTGTTGAGCAAGTGGGTCGCGTACGTGTGACGCAGCACATGGGGACTCTTCTTTTCAACAGAAGTGAATTCTCCCAGGTGTTTTTTCACAATCCGGTTCACTAGCATCGGGTAGCATTTATTGCCTGTATCACTAACGATAAAACAGCCATGGTCGTGTGCCTCCACTTCCTTATTTCTTGCTTTGCGATAGCCATTGATTATTGAAACAATGGAATCAGAAAAGGGGATGACGCGCTCTTTGTTGCGCTTACCCAGTACTTTGATGGTATGATCATGAAGATTAATCTGATTCTCTTTCAAATTGATCAATTCTGATAAACGCATGCCAGTGCCATAGAGAAGTTCAAGGATAACGCGATCTCTCCAGCCTTCGTGGGTGTCATCAAATTGTTGCTGATCAAGCACAGCGACCATATCCGGCTCTTTGACAAAATGGGGCAACTTCTTTTTTGTTTTCAGGACTTTGATTTTCATCATCGGGTCCTTACTGACAATTTCCTGCCGCATCAGAAATTTATAATAGCTGCGCAGACTGGCTATTTTTCTATTCACTGACAATGGGTCTAATTTCTTCTCAACCAATTCGACGATCCAGGAACGGACCATACTATAATTGGCAACTTGAGGAGTCTCCTCATAGTTTTTCTTCAGGTATGATTCAAATTGAGAAAGATCATTTTGGTAGGAAATGACCGTGTGTGCACTAAACCTTTTTTCGAAACGAAGATAATTGAGAAAAGAATCGATCATGCTGGCACGGACGTCATGAGAAATATAATAAAAAAATCCCCCCAGGAAAAGAACCTGGAGGGATATATTGACCTATTGTATACGAAATACTAATAATTCTCCTGAACGAATTGGGTTTGGCGGTAAACAGCCCTCAATACTTGTCCCCTTCTTCTCACAGATGGCTTTTCAAAAGAGGTGCGTGCCCGAAGTTCACGCAATACCCCGGTCTTTTCAAACTTCTTTTTAAAGCGCTTAAGGGCTTTATCGATTGACTCGTTTTCTTTAATGTTAATGATCAGCATGTGATTGAATTGTTTGGGCCGCAAATATAGTGGAAAGACCTCCTATTTTGCAAAAATCACTTTAGAATACACCTTGAAATAACCAATTTCTGGATTTCTGACGTCCCTTCACCGATTGTACACAGCTTGGCATCCCTATAATATTTTTCGGCTGGATAGTCTTTGATGTAGCCGTAACCCCCGAATATCTGGACTCCTTCATTGGCCACGTCCACCGCTACTTCTGAGGCGAAAAGCTTTGCCATCGCGGATTCCTTGTTTACGCTCTTCCCCATATTTTTCAACTCTGCAGCCCTGAAAGTAAGCAACCTCGCTGCCTCTATCTTGGTTGCCATGTCTGCGAGTTTAAATGAAATACCCTGAAAAGTTGAAATGGGCTTATTGAATTGCTGCCGTTCTTTTGAGTAATGCAGAGCAGCATCAAAGGCTCCTTGTGCGATTCCCAAACTAAGGGCAGCAATGGAAATGCGACCACCATCCAACACTTTTAATGACTGCACAAACCCATCTCCTTCATCTCCCATCCTTTGACTTTTGTGGACCTTGCAGTCTGCAAATATCAATTCGGCCGTTTCAGAGGCCCGCATGCCTAACTTGTTTTCCTTCTTCCCAGCCGAAAACCCCTTAGTCCCTTTTTCAAGAATGAAAGCTGACATTCCATGGGAGTCGCCTACTTGTCCGGTCCGTGCAATAACAACGGCCACTTTACCACTTCTGCCATGGGTAATAAAGTTTTTTGAACCATTCAAAATGTAGTAATCTCCTTCTCGCACAGCAACTGTCCTCATATTGCCAGCATCTGAACCTGTATTAGGTTCTGTTAATCCCCAGGCTCCTATCCATTCACCGGAAGCAAGCTTTGGGAGATAGTGTTGTTTTTGCTCTTCATTTCCAAATTGGAGTATATGATTTGTGCAAAGTGAATTATGCGCTGCCATGGAGAGACCAATGGATCCGTCTATTCTGGATATTTCCGAAATGGCAGTGACATATTCCATGTACCCAAGCCCAGCGCCTCCATACTCCACAGGTACCAATACACCCATCAATCCAAGCTTGCCCATTTGATGGAAAACTTCGATGGGAAACTCTTGCGATTCATCCCATTTCATCATGTCTGGACGGATAAATTTGTCACCAAAGTCTTTGACCATCTGGGCCACCATGGCTTGACCTTCTGACTGTTCAAAATCAATTCCAGTTGCAGTTTCTGTCATCATTTTTATGTCCTTGAATTTTTGGGGACCACAAAATTACACCTTTAATTGTGAACCGAACGAGTGTTAGTTTGTTTATTTTATTGAGAATGGACAACTTCTAAAGGGTCAAAACACTATTTTTGGCCCTCCAAAATAGATTGAGATGAGAATATCGGTTGTTGGTACGGGATATGTCGGTTTGGTGACTGGAACTTGTTTTGCCGAAACCGGCAACACGGTAGTTTGTGTAGATATTGATGCAGAAAAGGTAGCCAATCTTTCTGCTGGGAGTATCTCGATCTATGAACCCGGATTGGAGATGCTTTTCGAGCGTAATATCAAACAGGGACGATTGTCTTTTACCACAGACCTCAAAGAAGGAATCAAAGATGCTCAGATTATTTTCCTTGCCTTGCCAACTCCTCCAGGCGCAGACGGTTCTGCCGATTTGAAATATGTTTTGGGAGTAGCTGATCAATTGGGAGAACTGCTGGAGAAATATACGGTCATTGTGGATAAGAGCACTGTTCCGGTTGGAACTGCAGAAAAGGTAACGGCGAAAATAAAAGCAAAAGCAACGGTAGCCTTCGATGTGGTTTCTAATCCGGAATTTTTGCGTGAAGGGGTGGCTGTAGATGATTTTATGAAACCTGATCGTGTTGTGATCGGAACCTCCTCGGATCGCGCACAAAAAATTATGGAAGCGCTGTATGCCCCATTTGTCCGGCAGGGTAATCCGATCATCTTTATGGATGAACGTTCATCTGAATTGACAAAATATGCTGCCAATGCCTTCCTGGCAACAAAGATTACATTCATGAATGAGGTCGCCAATCTCTGTGAAAAACTCGGTGCCGATGTAGATGCTGTGCGTAAAGGTGTAGGCACCGACAGTCGCATTGGAAAAAGATTTTTGTTTCCTGGAATAGGTTATGGCGGAAGCTGCTTTCCGAAAGATGTACAGGCCCTTGCAAAAACTTCCGATGAAAATGATTATGAATTCAAAATACTGAAGTCCGTAATGGAGGTAAATTCCGATCAGAAAGTCAAACTCATCCCCCAGATAAAGAAGCATTTTGGAAACTTGAAAGGAAAGGTAATCGCTTTTTGGGGTCTGTCTTTCAAACCTCATACAGATGACATTCGCGAAGCACCTTCCATATTTAACATTGAGGAGCTGCTGGCGGCAGGTGCCTCCATTAGAGCTCATGATCCCGAAGCAATGGAAAACGTGAAAAAAATCCTGGGGGCGAAAATTTCCTATCACGACACGCCATATGAAGCGGCCACTGGCGCTGATGCAATCTTCATTGCCACAGAATGGCCGGAATTTCGCGCTCCCGATTTTGCCAAGCTTTCTTCTGTCATGAATGAAAAAGTAATTTTTGACGGACGTAACCTTTATGAGTTGAGGGACATGAAGGATCTTGGATTTACTTATTTCAGCATCGGAAGACGCACCATATATGCCTAAGCCAAGAATATTAATTACTGGAGGAGCTGGATTCCTGGGATCGCATCTGTGCGATCGGTTTATCAAGCAGGGTTTTCATGTCATCGCGATGGATAACCTGATTACTGGTGAACTAAAAAATATCCAACACCTTTTCAACCTGCAAGATTTTGAATTCTATCATCATGACGTTTCAAAATTTGTGCATGTGCCCGGTGATCTTGATTACATCTTACACTTTGCCTCACCGGCCAGCCCAATCGATTATTTGAAAATCCCAATTCAAACGTTAAAAGTAAGTTCATTAGGGACTCATAATTTATTAGGCCTTGCGCGCGCTAAAAAATCTCGTATTCTGGTTGCCTCCACATCTGAGGTTTACGGCGATCCCCTGGTCCATCCGCAAGTTGAAGAGTACTATGGCAACGTAAATCCAGTAGGACCTCGTGGAGTATATGATGAAGCCAAACGTTTTCAGGAGGCCATCACCATGGCTTACCATACCTACCATGGCCTTGAGACCCGGATCATAAGGATTTTTAATACCTACGGCCCCAGGATGCGTCTAAATGACGGGCGTGTGCTCCCTGCATTTATCGGGCAGGCCCTAAGAGGGGAGGACTTAACAGTATTTGGTGATGGTTCTCAAACAAGGTCCTTCTGTTATGTGGATGATCTTGTAGAAGGAATTTACAGATTACTCATGTCAGACTATCCCTTGCCGATGAACATAGGTAATCCCGATGAAATAACCATCCTGAATTTCGCACAAGAGATTATTAAGCTCACAGGCACAAAACAAAAAATTATTTTCAATCCTTTTCCTAAGGATGACCCCAAGCAACGTCAACCTGACATCACAAAGGCAAGGAAATTTTTAGATTGGGAGCCCAAAGTGTCACGTGCTGAAGGCCTGAAGATCACTTACGAATATTTCAAAACATTATCTCAGGATGAACTTTATCAGCGAGACCACAAAAATTTTGATGACTACATACGATGAATAAAAAGATTCTAATCACCGGTGGCGCGGGCTTCATCGGATCGCATGTGGTCAGGCTTTTTGTAAAACGTTATTCGGATTACATGCTTGTCAATCTCGACAAACTGACCTACGCGGGAAACCTTGAAAACCTGAGAGAAATAGAAGACGCACCCAATTACCGCTTCGTCAAGGGAGACATTGTTGATTATGAATTCCTGAAAAAATTCTTCCAAAAGGAACAATTTGATGGTGTGATCCACCTGGCTGCAGAATCTCATGTAGACCGATCTCTTGAAAATCCAGCGGAGTTCGCCATTACCAATATTGTCGGGACGCTGAATTTGCTCCAGGCGGCCAAAATAACGTGGGGAAAAAATCCCTCCAACAAAGTGTTCTACCATATTTCCACTGACGAAGTATACGGCTCATTGGATAAAGGTGGATATTTCACAGAAGAAACACCTGTAGACCCACGGTCTCCCTATTCAGCTTCTAAAACCGGAAGTGATCATTTTGTGAAAGCATTCCACCACAGCTTTGGACTCCCAGTAATTATCAGCCGTTGCTCCAATAACTACGGGCCCAATCACTTTCCTGAAAAACTGATCCCGCTGATGATCCATAATATCATTCACAACAAGCCTTTGCCGGTTTATGGCAAGGGTGAAAATGTACGTGACTGGCTTTTTGTAGAAGATCACGCGACTGCCATTGATGTGATTTTTCACAAAGGGAGACCTGGAGAAGTTTATAATATTGGTG
Organism: Cyclobacteriaceae bacterium; assembly: GCA_043776495.1. Taxonomy (GTDB): domain Bacteria; phylum Bacteroidota; class Bacteroidia; order Cytophagales; family Cyclobacteriaceae; genus ELB16-189. Next base: position 4,155 of record JAYVRH010000609.1, on the reverse strand, counting down.
GCAACAATGAATGGAAAAACATTGATCTTGTCAGGATGCTGTGCGAGATCATGGATCAAAAGCTGGACCGAAGAAAAGGCTCATCAGAAAGATTGATCACCTACGTAACCGACAGACAAGGTCATGATCTTCGATATGCCATTGACTCCTCCAAGTTGAAAGGTGAGCTTGGATGGGAGCCATCCGTCGATTTTCCTACTGGGCTTGAAAAAACGGTGGATTGGTTTCTCGCCAATCGCGCATGGCTCGATCATGTAACATCTGGCTCTTATCGCGAATATTATCAGAGTATGTACCATAATCGATAAGTGATGAAAGGGATCATTCTTGCCGGAGGGTCGGGCACACGGTTACATCCTCTTACCCTCGTGTTGAGTAAGCAGCTCATGCCGTTGTATGACAAACCAATGGTGTACTATCCACTGTCGGTGCTGATGATGGCCGGCATTCGCGAGATACTTATTATCAGTACTCCCTCCGACCTTCCACTATTCAAAAAATTATTGGGCGATGGAAAACAATTAGGATGTGAATTTTCTTATGCAGAACAGCCTCGCCCCGAAGGTCTTGCTCAGGCTTTTATCATTGGCGGGGATTTCATTGGCCAGGATTCAGTCGCGCTTGTACTTGGTGATAATGTCTTTTACGGTTCTGGTCTCATTGAGCTTTTGAAAGAAAATACCAACCCCAATGGAGGGGTTGTCTTTGCTTACCATGTTCAAGATCCGGAGCGATACGGTGTCGTTGAGTTTGATAAAAATCAAAAAGCGATTTCTATAGAAGAAAAACCGAACAAGCCCAAATCAAATTTTGCCGTTCCCGGACTGTACTTCTATGACAATGAAGTTGTGGCCATTGCCAAAGGTTTGAAGCCCAGCCCCCGAGGTGAACTTGAGATCACAGATGTAAATAATGTATACCTGAAAAATGGCAAACTCAAAGTGGGTATCATGAGCCGGGGTACTGCCTGGCTGGATACGGGCACGTTTGACTCCCTCATGCAAGCAGGCAATTTTATTCAAGTGATTGAGCAACGCCAGGGCTTAAAGATTGGCTGCATTGAGGAAATAGCCTACCGCTCAAAATTCATTTCGAAAGAACAACTCCTCGCACTTTCGCAACCGCTTGAGAAGAGTGGCTATGGAATCTATCTTAAAAATCTGGTGGATCAGGGGGGTGATTACTCCTCGTAATAAATCACGTTCAGCACTACATTGCCAATCGCACCCAGCGTCTCCTTACTGATGAGCGACAGATTATCTTTTTGCGAATGGTGATAATCGCCAAAGTACCCAACAACGGGATCAAAATGTACAATGTCAATCATCGGTATTCTCGCTATTTCATTGACATAAAGATGATCATCGGTGATGGGGGCTTCTTTTTGCCTTACAAAAAGGGAAGAGTAGCCTAATCGCGCAGCTGTATTCCAGACTTTCTCCACAACCTTAGGAGCATACTCCAGGGAATATCCTTCTTGAAAAAAATGTGATCCTTTGGCACCAACCATGTCCAAAAGAATTCCGTAGTAAGCTGTATAATTTTGTTTGTGTTTATTTTTAGCCCAATGCTGGGATCCGAGACACCACCAGGAATCCTGTCCCTCGGGTAGTGAAATTCGATCGGCTGCATTTTGCTTTTCTCCCCAATCTTCTCCATCAAACAAGATAATATCTACGCCAACATCTGGTGGTGCGTTTTTTCCAAGTGCCCTTGCGACTTCAAGCAATACTGCCACTCCACTGGCCCCATCATTCGCGCCATCAAATTTTACATCTGGCTTTTGAGTGTCCTTATCAGCAAACGGGCGTGTATCCCAATGCGCTGCCAGGAGGATGCGCTTTTGTTTTTCTGGAAAATAACTGCCGATAATATTACGCAGTAAGAGTTTTTGTCCGTCAAAAGTGACGGCGTCAAAATCCTGCACCATGGTTATTGCACCGGAAGCTTTGAGCCTGGAAATTAAATACTCACCGGCTTTATGGTGGGAAGGAGTATTTGGAATTCTGGGGCCAAACTTTACTTGTCTCTCGGTAAACTCATAGGCTGAATCACTGTTGAAGTGTGGGACCTTAATGATTTTTTCCGCTTGTTTGTCTTGTCCTTTTTCTTTATTCCCTCCGCAAGAAAAGAACATAATAATGAGGGCGTATAACAGCGCTGACCGAAACATGGAGAATGATTTATGGCCCTGAAGCGGCCAAAGAACACAATTATTTGCGATAAAATAAAAAAGACCTACCTTTGTGCTACTTCTTACGAAACAGTGAAAGAGGGGACCCAAAAGTCCCCTCTTTGTTTATCGAAAAATGGATATAAAGGCAAAATTAACCGAATTGGCAGAGGCCAGCCTCTCGAATCCAAGCTTGTTTCTGATAGAAGTGGTGATTTCTAGTAGAAACGTCGAGAAGATCTCAGTGATAATCGATGGTGATGCAGGGGTGACCATTGATGATTGCACGAGGATCAGTCGGGAAATGTCGGCGAAACTGGACGAGTTGAATTTTGGCACTGACCGATATGTATTTGAGGTGTCGACGCCGGGCCTGGATCATCCGCTAAAACTTAAGAGGCAGTTTCAAAAGAATGTAGGCCGGGGTCTGAAAGTGCATCTCAAAGACAAAAGTATCACAATTGGTAAGCTCGATGTCGTGGATGATGTAAGGATTATATTAAAGCAGGAATCAAAGGAGGGAAAACTCATCAAAGAATTAGAGTTGGTAATTCCTTTCGAAGATATAGAAAAAGCGTTTGTAATGGTTTCGTTTAAATAATTTGTAAAATGGACATAGCAAATTTAATTGAGTCTTTTGCAGACTTCGCCAAGCAGAAAAACATCGACCGACCCACCATGATCCGTATCCTGGAAGATGTATTCCGCACCATGATAAAGAAGAAATATGTCAATGATGACAACTTTGATATCATCATCAATGCCGACAAAGGTGATTTGGAAATCTATCGCATACGCGAGATTGTTGACGATGATTCTGAAGATATCTGGGAACATGATAAGATTAGTTTGTCTGAGGCCCGCAAAATTGAACCTGATTTTGAAGTGGGTGAAGAAGTCTCTGAGCCCATAGAAATTGAACACTTCGGCCGCAGGGCGGTGACCACCGCACGGCAAACCTTGATGCAAAAGGTTAAAGATCTTGAAAAAGATATCCTCTTTCAGAAATACAAGGAAATTGTTGGAGAAATCATCACTGGTGAAGTATATCAGGTTTTGAGTCGTGAGGTCTTGTTGACCGACGCTGAAGGAAATGAAATCTCAATTCCGAGAAGCGAGCAGATACCAAAAGATCGATACCGCAAAGGTGAGAATGTGCGCGCCATTGTACACAAAGTGGAAATGGTGAATGGCAATCCCAAGATCGTGCTTTCCCGTACATCGCCAGTGTTGCTTGAGCGCTTGTTTGAACAGGAAGTTCCAGAGGTCTACGATGGCCTTATCACCATCAAGAAAGCAGTGCGCGAACCTGGAGAAAGGGCTAAAGTGGCCGTTGAATCCTATGATGACCGCATTGATCCTGTTGGTGCCTGTGTCGGCATGAAAGGATCACGAATTCATGCCATCGTGCGCGAATTGCAAAACGAAAATATCGATGTGATCAACTACACCGAAAATCTCGAGTTGTTCATCCAGCGCGCATTGAGCCCGGCAAAAATTGTAAGCATCAAAATCGATAAAGACACCAACCGTGTCTCCGTCTATCTGAAGCCTGACCAGGTTTCGCTCGCCATTGGAAAGGGTGGACTCAACATCAAACTTGCCAGCCGCCTGGTAGGGATGGAGATCGATGTATTCAGAGAATTGGGTGAGCCAACAACGGGCGATGAAGATGTTGATCTTGATGAATTCTCAGACGAAATTGAAAGCTGGGTCATCGATCAACTAAAACAAATCGGACTCGATACGGCCAAAAGTGTTTTGGCTCTGAACAAAGAAGAGTTAGTACGGAGGACAGATCTTGAAGAAGAAACAGTAGAGAATGTAGTAGCGGTTTTGAGTAAGGAATTTGAATAATTTCACCTCAAACTCAAATAAATAAAGAAAACATAGTCAACTTTGAACATGGCTGAAGAAAAAATGATAAGGTTGGGGCAGGCATCGAGGAAGCTCAACGTGGGCCACAATACCATTTTGGATTT
>JAYVRH010000608.1:0-3931 GCA_043776495.1 Cyclobacteriaceae bacterium | reverse complement strand
GAAGCATCGGACCCTTTCGGGGAGGCAGGTCGGCTGCCGTAACGGGTGTGCCTGGAAAGCCAAACCTCTATTACATGGGTGCGACCGGTGGAGGTGTTTGGCGCACCACCGATGCAGGAAACTCGTGGGATAACATTTCCGATGGCTTTTTTGGTGGGTCGATCGGTTCGGTGGCGGTGAGCGAGTGGGATAATAATGTAATCTATGTTGGAGGTGGAGAGGAATGTGTGAGGGGCAATGTGTCGTATGGCTACGGAATGTTTAAATCAACGGATGCAGGCAAGACCTGGACTTCGATTGGCTTGAAAGAATCACGTCACATTCCACGAATACGCATCCATCCAAAAAATCCTGATTTGGTTTATGCCGGGGTGATGGGGGATTTATATAAGCCCACTGAAGAACGAGGCGTATATCGATCAGAAGATGGCGGCAAAACCTGGAAGAGAATTCTTTTTGCGAATTCAAGCGCGGGCGTAGTGGATCTCGTCATGGATCCCAACAACCCAAGAATACTCTTTGCCTCTACCTGGCGCATTAAGCGTACTCCTTACAGTCTTGAAAGCGGCGGTGAGGGCTCTGCCATGTGGATGACAAAAGATGGTGGCGATACATGGACTGACATTTCTAAAAATGAAGGCTTACCCAAAGGTCTTTGGGGAATCGTTGGGCTTGCCGTATCACCCGTAAATTCCAATCGGGTCTTTGCAATCATAGAAAATGATAATGGAGGCGTTTATCGTTCGGATGACGGTGGTAAGATCTGGAAACGCATGAGCGAAGATCGCAACCTTCGTCAACGAGCCTGGTACTACTCACGTATTTATGCTGATACCCGAGATGAAGATATCTGTTACGTGATGAATGTCTCATACCATCGTTCAAAGGATGGAGGTAAAACATTCCAGCCCTACAATGCTCCACATGGCGATCATCATGACTTATGGATCGCCCCCGAAGACAATCAAAGAATGGTCATTGCCGACGATGGTGGGGCTCAAGTCTCCTTTGATGCCGGAATAAATTGGACCACGTACCACAATCAGCCAACAGCCCAACATTATCGGGTAACAACCGATAACAATTTTCCCTACAGGATTTACGGAGCGCAACAAGATAATTCCACTCAACGAATTCTTCACCGCACTGACGGCGCATCCATTGGCGAACGTGACTGGGATGTTTCAGCAGGAGGTGAAAGCGGTTGGCTAGCCATAGACCCTACCAACAATGACATCGTCTATGGAGGAAGCTATGATGGATTGTTGGAACGGAAGAATCACGCGACCGGCGAAAGTCGAAGTATCAATGCCTGGCCCGACAACCCCATGGGGCATGGTGCTGAGGGAGCTAAATACAGATTTCAATGGAACTTCCCGATTTTCTTTTCTCCTCATGAGGCCACAAAATTGTATGCAGGGTCTAATGTGCTGCACGTGTCGTATAACGGCGGCGAGAAATGGGAGATTATTAGCCCTGATCTTACCCGCAATGATCCCACCAAGTTGGGCGCATCAGGTGGTCCTATTACCAAGGATAATACTGGCGTTGAATACTATTGCACCATTTTTACAGCTGGCGAATCACCGTATGAAAAGGATCTTATCCTGGCGGGATCAGACGACGGTTTGCTGCACATCACAAAGGATGCGGGTAAGAATTGGGAAAAACTCACCATCCCTGGTTTGCCGGAATGGACGATGATTAATAGTGTGGACTTTGATCCATTTGTAAAAGGAGGTGCCTATGTAGCCGCCACCAGCTACAAATCAGGCGACTATCGTCCCTATCTTTTCAAAACAAAGGATTACGGAAAGACCTGGGCCAAAATTACCGATGGCATTGATCCTGGCCACTTCACGCGTGTTGTGCGGGCCGACCTGAAACGCCCGGGCTTGCTCTATGCAGGCACGGAGAGTGGCATGTATATTTCATTTGATGATGGCGCGAGTTGGAAACCTTTCCAACTCAACCTGCCCATCGTACCCATCACAGACTTAACCATCAAGAATGACAATTTAATTGCCGCCACACAAGGCCGCAGCTTCTGGTTGATTGATGATATTACCCCCCTGCACCAACTCAATGAATCAATGGCAGGCAATGAATTCAATCTGTACAAGCCCATGCCAAGCTATCGCATGGTAGCGAGCTCTTCATTTGAAAGACCCTCGAAAACAGCAGGAAAAAATCATCCTGGGGGTGTGATGATGCACTATTATTTGAAAGACACGACAAAAGCCCAGGTATCGCTTGAAATTTTAGAAAGCAACGGAAAGTTGATAAAGAAATATTCCGTAAAACCAGATAAGAAGGCAAAAGAAGAGCCACTAAAAGTAAAGATCGCTGCCAATCGTTTTGTTTGGAATATGCGTTATGCGGATGCGGAAGGTTTTGATGGATTGATCATGTGGTCCGGCTCACTCAGGGGGCCGCAGGCTGTACCCGGAATGTATAAAGCAAGATTGACAGTAAACGGAAAATCGCAGGAAACAGACTTTGAAATAATAAAAGACCCACGCACGAGCGGAATAATTGCCGATATCAAAGAACAATTTGACTTTCTCATTTCTGTTCGTGATAAACTTTCTGAAACCAACCTTGCAGTGAAGAAAATTCGCACCACCAGGGATCAGATCAACCGTGTTACAGAGCCTATGAAGGGTAAAGAAGACATGAAAGATGTCAATGAGCTTGCGAAGTCGATTCTGGACGACATGAAAAAAGTGGAGGAAACACTATATCAGACAAAGAATAAAAGCGGACAGGATCCATTAAACTACCCGGTGAGATTGAATAACAAGCTCGCAGCCCTGGCAGGTGAAGCTGACGGTGGTGATTACAAACCCACCAGTCAGGTCAAGTCCGTACAGCATGAGATCACTGGAAAAATTGATGAGCAACTGCAGCTCCTGAATAAGATATTCACCGAGAAAATTCCAAAGTTCAACGAATTGGTGAAGCAGAAGCAAGTGAACCCGGTTTCAGTGACAGAAGTATTCTAAAGCTGGAGTTATTTTGGGGAAATGCAGGGCATGCATTCCCCTTTTTTATTTTCTTCCAATAACATAGTAAAGGATCGGGCCCAGAATCGGTAAAAAAATTACGGCCACCATCCATAACAACTTTTTTTCGAAGTCTTTCGAACTCTTTATTATATCGATGACCACCAATACATCGATGACGATAATGACTAAATATATGAGCCTTCCCATATCTTAACTTTAGTTGGTTCCAAGAATCCTAAATAACTCATTGAGATCGGGGGTAATGATGATTTCTGTTCTACGGTTTTTCTGCTTGTTTTGGTCTGATGTGTTGGCCATCAGTGGCAAGTATTCCCCTTTGCCAGAAGCTGTAATCTGGCTGGCCGAAACTCCAGACTTTGTCAATATTCTTGTAATGGAGGTAGCGCGCATTACACTCAGATCCCAATTGTCTTGCATGTATTGAGATTTTTTTCCTATGGGGACATTGTCGGTGTGGCCTTCGACCATAATATGCAGGTCCTTCTGGTCTTTGATGGCCTTCCCCAGTTGCTGCAAAGCAGTCACCCCTTTTGCATCAATCTCACTACTTCCTGATCCAAACAAAAGTTGCTCGGCGAGGGATACATAAACTTTCCCATTTTTCACATTGACGGTAAGGTCGTTCTCTTTAAAGCCCAGCAGTGCATTGCTGATCTTGTTCTTCAAATCCACCACGGCCTTGTCTTTGTTTGATAAAATTGTTTCCAACTCCTTTACTTTGCGTTCGCGCTCCGCGAGGCTGGTACCCAGGGAGTCGTTTAACTTACGTGTCCGCTCAAGATTTTCCTGGATTGCAAATAATTGATCTTTCTGTTGCGCGAGGTCACGGTTCAGTTTTCCACTATTGTTTAACAAGTTCTTGTAATAGGCATTGAGGTGGTCATATTCCGTATTGAGTTCTG
>JAYVRH010000607.1:0-14049 GCA_043776495.1 Cyclobacteriaceae bacterium | reverse complement strand
TACCGTCATGAGGTCTGAACGCCTCGAAGATGAATCGGAGACAGCCTTGCAATGAAGTATTCCATCCTTCACTTCCCAGGTATCATTTTCTTTACCTTTAAAAATCTTCCATCCATTCAGTGATTGTCCGTCAAACAGAAGCTTCCAACCCTCCGTTTTTTGTTGATCGGTAAGTTGGTTAAATGATGCTGTTGTTGAAGTCTCTGTTTTCTTTGGCCCGCAAGCAGACAGGATAACGATTGCCGAAAGCAAGAAGATGATTTGTTTCATAATTTCTGGTTAGGGTAAGAGGTAAATATAGGTCTAAGACTTAAAATATTTTTCCTGGATTTAAGATCCCATGAGGGTCAAAAACCTTTTTTATACCGCGCATCAAATTTAAGTTCACTTCACCCATCGCAATCGGCATGTAAGGACGCTTGGCGATGCCGATCCCATGTTCACCGGAAAGGGTTCCTCCAAGGCTTACGGTCAATTTAAAAATTTCACCGATGCCTTCCGGAACTTTTGTTTCCCAATCTTCATCGCTGATTTTTTCTTTCAGGATGTTCACGTGCAGATTCCCATCACCTAAATGGCCAAAGCAGAATGTATTGAAATTATATCTCTTGCCGATTTCTTTGATGCCTGTAATCAGCTTTGGCAAATTGGATCTAGGCACCACCACATCGTCTGACTTGGTGAGGGTGTACCACCTGACCGCCGGAGAAATGTTCTTCCGGATCTTCCAGAGCTCTTCTTTATGAGCGGTGCTTTCTGCAAATAAGACTTCACCTGACTGGAATTTTTCCACCACGCCCATCACCCGTTCGGCGTCTCGCATCAAGACTTCTTCATCGTTGCCATCCAATTCGCAAAGAAGGTATGCATTCATGCCTTCTGTTAGTTTGGTGGTGACAGGGCTGTTTAGCACCTTCTCGCAATATTCGAATGTCAATGATGCGACTTCCTTTTCGAAGAACTCCATTCCAGACGGTGTGACGCCCGCCACAAAGATCGCAGCAATGGCGCTGCAGGCTTCTTCATTGGTAATGAAGGGAATCATCATCAATACATTCTTATGAGGTAAGCCGCGTAGCTTGAAAACGATTTTCGTTATGATGCCCAATGTGCCTTCACTGCCGCACATCAGCTGTGTGAGGTTATAGCCTGTTGAGTTTTTCAAGACGTTCGCGGCGGTCCAGATAATTTCGCCCGTCGGCAAAACAACCTCCATGTTGATCACATAATCGCGGGTAACTCCATATTTTACTGCTTTTGGTCCACCGGAATTAGTGGCAAGATTTCCACCCAGGAAACAAGACCCGCTGCTGGCGGGGTCAGGAGGGTAGAAGAGTCCTTTTTCTTTTACCGCATTTTGAAAAACTTCCGTGATCACGCCGGGCTCTACTGTTGCCTGCAGGTTTAGTTCGTCAATATTTAAGATTTTGTTGAATCGCTCCATGGAGAGGACCAATCCGTTTTGAACGGGCAGTGCGCCGCCACTCAGTCCGGTACCTGCACCGCGGGGTGTAACGACGATTTTGTGGGTATGACAGATCTTTAGAATCTCACTTATTTCTTCTGGTGTACCGGGTTTCACGACGACATCGGGCAAAAAGAAATAGTCTTCCGTTTTGTCATGACCGTAGTCATTCATTTCGGACGGCTCCACAAGGATGTGTTCATGACCCACAATCAGGCGGAATCGATCAAGGATCACAGCCGTGATATTGCCTTCCTGCACCTCTAACACTTTAGCTTCTCCCATGAATCGTTTAAATTTGTAGTGTCCTGAAACATGATTAAACAGCGCAAAGTTACGCAAATCCAGTTTTACAAAACGTGCTTTTACCTGTTCCTTTTCTTCGGATTGTTGTCCTGTGCTTCCCACAAGGCACGTGTCCGGGATAAACAAGTGGCGACGGTGATCAAAACGGCCCGCACTTTTACCGGAACACCGTACAAGTGGGGAGGCACTACCCGCTCAGGCCTCGACTGCTCAGGCCTGACCTCAAACGCCTACAGCGCAATTAATATTACGCTCCCACGACAAGCAGAAGACCAGGCTACGATGGGTGAGAAAGTCAAAATGAAGAACCTCCGGGCTGGTGATCTCTTATTTTTTGCCACAGGTAAGAAGAAAAGGGTCATTACACACGTGGGCATCGTCACGGATGTGAAGAGCAACGACGAGGTGAAGTTCATTCATGCCTCTACCTCACTCGGAGTTGTCGAGACTAACTTGTATTCAGATTATTATGTCAAGAGATTCCGGTTAGCAAGGAGGATTATCGATAAATGATTCTATTCTTTTACCGCAAAGGTGCTGAGACGCTGAGAATTCATTGCCAGTTTTTTTGTGCCGTTGGCCTTGCGGCAAAAGTTTTTTAATACATTTTGAAATGATGAAAACCTCAAGAAGAAAATTCCTGAAAGCGGGGGCAGCCCTCTCTTCACTCTTACCAGTCTCACAACTTTTTGCAGAAAAGAGATTGTCATTGGTAAACAAACCCCTTGTGATTTCTACCTGGGACTTCGGTAAACCTGCCAACGCAGAAGCATGGAAGGTTTTGTTGAATAACGGTCGTGCATTGGATGCTGTTGAAAAAGGGGTACATGTGCCTGAGGGGGATCCGAAAATTACTACCGTAGGTTATGGAGGCGCACCTGACCGCGATGGCAGGGTCACTCTTGACGCATGTATCATGGATGAATTAGCCAACTGCGGCTCGGTGGCCTGTCTCGAGCATATTGTTCATCCTATCTCTGTGGCAAGGAGGGTAATGGAGAAGACGCCTCACGTGATGCTGGTAGGAGATGGCGCACTTCAATTTGCGCTTGCAAACGGATTTAAAAAAGAAAACCTGCTCACTTCGGAATCAGAAAAGGAATGGAAGACATGGTTGAAGACGGCAGAATACAAACCTGTTGCCAATATTGAAAACCATGATACGATTGGAATGTTGGCCCTTGACATGAATCAAAATCTATCAGCAGCCTGTACAACCAGTGGGATGGCCTACAAAATGAGAGGGCGAGTAGGGGATTCTCCAATCATTGGTGCGGGGTTGTTCGTTGACAATGAAATAGGCGCTGCTACTTCCACAGGTGTTGGGGAAGAGGTTATTCGAATCTGCGGATCTCATCTTGTGGTGGAATTAATGCGTCAGGGAAATTCCCCTCAGGAAGCTTGTGAGAATGCGGTGAAGCGAATTGTGAAGAACCAACCCAGGAAGTCGAGAGAAATGCAGGTTGGATTTCTTGCCATCAGCAAGGATGGTGATCACGGAGCATTTGCGCTGCAGAAAGGATTTACTTTTGCGGTTTACTCCAACGCAATTAACAATCAACTTTTTGAAGCCAAGAGCTATTACTAAATAATCCTTTCAATCCTTCAATCCATAAAATCCGTGATAGAAGTAGTCGTCTATAATCTTGAATCCGCTTTCAAAGCCCAACTTGGCGGTGCTGATCGAATTGAATTATGTGATAATCCTGCTGACGGCGGCACCACTCCTTCATTAGGGATCGTCGAACAAGTGAGGCAGAATGTGACTTTGGATGTCTATGTCATGCTCAGGCCGCGTGGTGGTGATTTTTGTTACAGCAGTTACGAATTTCATGCAATGAAGAGGGATCTGATCCACTGTCAAAAGTTGAGCGTAGATGGTTTCGTTTTTGGTATCTTAAATCTAGACGGAACCATTGATAAGAAACGCTGTAAGGAGTTGATCGATAAGGCGCGACCTCTAAAAGTAACGTGCCACCGTGCCTTCGACATGACCCGTGATCCATTTGAGGCCCTGGAAGATTGTATTGAAGTCGGATTTTCCCGCATCCTTACGTCGGGCCAACAGCCAACGGCAGCCGCAGGAGTTGAGTTAATCCGGCAACTAGTGGAAAAGGCGGGGTCAAGAATCTCGATCATGGCAGGTTCAGGTGTCAATGAGGAAACGGTTCAGCATATTGTGTCCCGGACGAAGGTGAAGGAGATCCATTTTTCAGCTTTGGCATTTCGCAACAGCGAAATGATTTTTCAAAATCAAAAAATCGCGGCGATGGGAGAGGAGGGCAAAAGTGAATTTCAAGTACGCACGGTTGATCCGGAGCGGGTGAAGAAAATTCGGGAGCTGGCACAAGATGTTTGAAATCTGCAGCTGCTTGTCTTGGTCTTCGCGGTTTTTTGATGTCTCAGCAAAAATACCGCGATCTAACAAATTAATTTAATTCCAATGATCAAGTGACTCTCAATTTGTTTATAGTGCTTTGCCGATCTTGCATTTCATGGTTTAATTTGAAGATCGCGGCACCCGAGACGGGGCCGCGAAGACACCGCCTACCAGGCACGCACCAGCAATTCCTACTCTTAACCCTTTGCCTTCTCTGCCAAAACAATGGATGCAGAGTTAATACAATATCTTAATCCACTGGGAGCCGGGCCATCGGGGAAGATATGCCCCAGGTGAGCATCGCACACATTACAAGTTACTTCTACTCGGACCATGCCATATTCTGAATCTTTGTGATAAGCGATCGCATTGTCTTCATGGGGCTGCGTAAAACTTGGCCATCCGGTTCCGGATTCGAATTTCAGGCTTGAATCAAATAATAAAGTACCACAACAGCGGCAGGCATATAATCCAGGATCATGGGCTTCGCAGTATTCTCCCGTAAATGCGCGCTCCGTTCCTTTCTTTCTTGCAATCATGTATTCGTCCGGACTTAGCGTTCTTTTCCATTCCTCATCACTTTTTTCTATTCGCTTAGCCGGCTTTGGATTGCCCTTGTCGGCAAAACGCAATACGTCGATCCATTTTAACATAGGTTAATTTTAAAGGTATTATAGAAATAACGGTAAACTCGATTCAAATTTGCACACTGTCTTAACTTCGTTTTGATGACAATCGTTCCATTCAAGTGTCGCAGGAGTAAATTGAATGTCATTAAAAAAACCAAAGCTTAATGGCCATTCCAATAATGGAGATGACCATTACGCGTTTGATCCAGACTTCCCCTGCCGTGACGGACCAACGGCTAGCAATCCAGCCACCAAGTGCATGCCCAATGGCGAGTACAAGTCCGGTCATCCAAATGACTTTACCTTCCAAGGCAAAAACAATGACAGACACCCCCGTATATACAATGGCCGCAAAGACCTTTACATAATTGCTTCTCACCAAACTCAAGTTGTTGACAATAGACAGAACTGCTATCACCAGAAAACCGATCCCGGCCTGAATAAACCCCCCATAAATTCCGATGAAGAAAAAACAAATGGTACCCTTCATCTGACTCCGGGGGTCCAGTTTTTCCTCGCCTTTTGATTTAAATGGATCATAGAGGATGAGTATGATCGCAAGGAACATGACGACGACAAAAATCTTGGTGAAGACGGCGTCCGGCACTTTGGATGCTACCAGCGATCCCATGAGCCCTCCGCCAAGCGATGCAAGGCCCAGGTAAAGGCTGTAGGGCCATGGAAGTTCGAGGCCTTTGCTTTTGAATCCCCCCACTGCAAACACATTCTGAAAGAGCAGTGCCACACGACTCGTGGCATTGGCCATGGTGATGGGAATGCCCATGAAGGTAAGAATAGGCACTGAAAAGAGTGAGCCACCACCTCCAACGGTATTGAGAAAGGCAGCTCCAAAACCTACAATCACAACGAGTAGGTATTCATACCACGTATCCATTTATCGCACTTTTGCTTGGCGAACAACTTTTGCAAAAAGGTTCGGCAACCACCGTTTTAGATAAACGGCACCGACTTCTTTCATCCCCCCGATATAGACTTCATTTTTATTCTTCTCAATGGAGACTATAATTTCTTTTGCTACCACTTTTGGTGCGAGCCCATCGTCGGTGGTCGTGTCCATCTGATTGAGTTTTGTCCCATCTCCGATCAATGAATTCATGGAGACATTTGTTTTTACCCAGCCAGGGCAAATCATGGTGACATAAATCGACTTATTTTCTTTCCATAACTCAGCGCGCAAGGAATCAAAAAAACCATGCAGCGCATGCTTTGCTGCTGCGTAACCTGAGCGATAAGGTGTTCCAATAATTCCCATCACGCTGCTGATGGTCACATAATGTCCTGTCTTTCTTTTCATGAAATGAGGAAGAAGGTACTTGGTGAGTGCAACGGTTCCAAAGTAATCCACTTCCATAATTCTCCTGTCGACTGCCATTCCTGTTTCTTTTGCGAGGCTTCTCTGACTTATGCCACCATTGTTGATGAGAATATCCACGTGGCCAAATAGCTGGATGGCGGCTTCCGTGATGAGTTGTAGTGTGGCGGCTTCACCAAGATCTAACGGAAGAATTCTGATGTTGGGCTGCGCCAGCGGATGACAGTTTCCTTTTACGCGCTCGAGTTCTTCTTTTCTGCGGGCCGACAATATCAGCTTTACTTTTTTTCGAGCGAGTTCATACGCCAATGCTTCTCCAATACCTGAGGATGCACCTGTGAGCCAGATGACTTTTCCGCTGATTTGAGTCATGAGATCGGTAGAATTAAGTGTGCGGTGTTTGTCGATGGTCTTCGGTGTAGACCCAGATCGTGTAAACTCCGAGGGCTGTGCCGATCGGAAAAGAAAACAATTTAAAGCATCCTAAAACAAGGACTAAGGTCATGGACCATTTTTTCCCGTTAAGGATACCCCAACCTCCTATGATGGAAGGAATCGAGAACAGGATAATGGCGATCACTGCGATCACTCGGATGAATGGGACGATCCACACCAAGACCCACTCCTGCTGAATGTTTGCATTTTCAAAAATTACCGGGAAGAGAATTGTTAACAAGGTGGAAACAAAAATCCAACCCAGAATGTGCAGGCTTCCTGATATGATATATAAGATGCCAAGAACCCGCTTATGTGTTTCCATAAAGCAAGATAATAAAAAGTAAAAGGATTACGATTTAAACTCGTATACCACAAAATCAAAAGCGTACGCATGACGCTCATCTGCCGGATGATGCCTGCGTGAAGTCTGCCGCCAGTCAGATTTATTTACTTCAGGGAAATAGGTATCTCCCGTAAGTTCGGCTTGAATTTCAGTCAGGTACATCCGTTGGGTATGTGGCATTCCAAGCTTAAAGAGTTCAGCCCCTCCAATATTGAAAACCTCTTCTTCGTTGGCTTCCTTGGCCAATTCAATTCCTTTCTCTAAAGAATTAACAACGGTGCAACCTGGTGCGTTAAAATTTTCTTGCCGGGTAACAACAATATTCACACGGTTGGGGAGTGGTCTGAATTTTTCCGGAAGGGAATCGTAGTTCTTTCTACCCATAATGACCGTATGACCTTTCGTAGTCTGAAAAAAATATTTCATATCATCCGGTAGTCGCCATGGAAGATCGTTTTTGATTCCAATGACTCGGTTCCTGGTCAAAGCTGCGATGAGTGATACGATCATACTGAATCAAATTAATATCTTGTTTCCTCTAAAAAACTCTTCGATCGTCATCCTGCGTTTTCCTTCGGGCTGCAATTCTTCTATTGAGATCCAGCCATCAGAAGCTTGGATGTAAAGGTAAGTCTTGTGATCGGTCTTCAAAGAGCCCGGGGTTTTGGTAGCATCCTCTATGCCAGATACCGCCAGTTGAGTGTGGAATATTTTAAAAGTTTTGCCATTGATTTGGGTCCAGGCGGCAGGGTAAGGGCAAAGACCACGGGTAAAATTTTGAATTGCCGTGGAAGATAGATTCCAGTTGATTTCACAGGTCTCCTTAAAAATCTTAGGCGCGTGTTTTGTTTCGACTACTTCGGGCTGAGGAATTTGGGGATAATCACCGTCGGCGATGGCCTTTACTGTTTTTAATACGAGT
Organism: Cyclobacteriaceae bacterium; assembly: GCA_043776495.1. GTDB lineage: Bacteria > Bacteroidota > Bacteroidia > Cytophagales > Cyclobacteriaceae > ELB16-189. The sequence continues at coordinate 6,233 of JAYVRH010000607.1, read as the reverse complement.
TGCCCGCCTTTGTTCATTAATCTCTCGTACAAAGAACCGGCATCGTCGTTTTCACCAATCGGTTCTCGTTCCTGAAAGATGATGCTGCCTGTATCAATTTCATGCTTGAGAAAAAAAGTAGTAACGCCTGTTTCTTTTTCTCCGTTGATGATGGCCCAGTTGATTGGCGCTGCACCTCGATAATGAGGAAGAAGGGAAGCATGGAGATTGAACGTGCCGATCGAGGGCATCGCCCAAACTGCTTCGGGGAGCATACGGAAGGCTACCACGATCTGCAGATTGGCGTGGTAACTCTTGAGTTCGTCAATAAAAGCAGGCGATTTTAGGTTCGTGGGTTGAAGTATCGGTATGTTGTGCTTTACTGCAGATTCTTTCACAGGCGCTGGTGTGAGCTTCTGTCCCCGGCCCTGTGGTTTATCCGGTGCTGTGATGACTGCGACCACGTTGAATTTATTTTCAATGAGTATTTCCAGGCTGGGCACAGCAAACTCGGGAGTACCCATGAAGATGATGCGGAGGGATTGCATAGCTTTGTTTGCAAATATCTGAAATCAAAGGGAGTAATTACGCAACTAAAAGTATGTCTGTTGTATTGATTGTAGGAGCTGGAGCAAGTAAAGAATTGGGTATTCCCTGTGGACAGGATTTCTTATGGGAATTGGTGCCAAGGCTATCGACGTCATTAAATTATAATGAGCATGGGAAATTGGCCAAAGACAAGGGGAAGTATAAGAGCGATATGGTTAATCAGTTTCTAAAATTTTACAAATTTGATTTGAATCCTAGCTTCTTGGAAACAACCAGTCAGGAGGAAGCAATATTCGTTCATTCAATAAATAGCTTCAGTGAGGATCTAGAGGCATTCACTCGTCAAAACAATGGCTCTACAATTGATGCTTTTTTGGCGTGTCACTATAAAAAGAATTATACGGAAATAGGAAAATTCGTACTCGCTTATCACATGATTGGATATGAAGCGCAGTCCCAACGAGAAAAATGGTTTTGCGAGGAAAATTGGTTAAGAAAATTTATCAATGGCCCCTTTCTTCGAGAAGTCAAAAGCTCAGAGAGGGAGATGGATATCAAGATCATTACGTTTAATTATGACCGCCTAATCGAACATCATATATTCGAATTTCTCAAGAATAAAATTGACTACTCCGATGAACAAGCAAAGGAAATAATTGAAAAATTAGAAATTATTCATGTTTATGGAAAAATAGCCTGCCTCGAATGGCAAGATCAGCAAGATCCAGGTGTAGGCTCAATAAAATTTGGTCAGAGAAATGACGACCGGGGCGTCCTGAATATAACTCAACGGAACATTCAACTTATTGGATGGAGAATTGAGAAAGACATAGAGATTCAAATTCGGAATTGCATCAACGCTGGAACTAAATTCTATCTGCTTGGATTTGGTTTCGATCCAGATAACATGAGAATTCTCGGACTTGCAAAAGCAGCTAAAATAATAAGTACTGCATATGGGTTGGATCAATCTAAAAGAAATCAAATCAATAATAAATATGACTTAAATATTGATTTTAGAAATGATATCAAGAACGAACGAGGTATGAAGTGTTCAGAGTTGATAAGTGACAATGAATTATTCTCCCTCGACTAGTGGCCAAATTGAAACCGAATTGATTTTCATTTATCAGTTGAAACTGCATCTTACTTTTCGAAAAGCAAGTGAATTGACCACCCCGTAAATTGAAAGTTAAGGTTTCAATTTACGGGGTTATGTTAATCCCTCAATTCCCGTCGTATGTGCTTTTTGCAGATCGGGCAATCCTTCCAAAGGTGCCCGCGGGCCGGACAATATTCACGGCCAAAATAAATGATCTGAAGATGGACTTTGTTCCAATTTGGTTCTGGAATAAGTCGCTTCAAATCTTTTTCTGTTCGCTCCACATTCTTGCCGTTCGTCAACCCCCACCTAAATGCAAGACGATGAATGTGTGTGTCCACCGGGAAGGCTGGTTTGCCAAACCATTGGGTCATCACTACGGACGCCGTTTTGTGTCCCACGGAAGGTAGCGCTTCCAATTCTTCAAATGTCTGGGGTACCTCGCCATTGTATTTTTCGACTAAGATTCTGGATAGCCCGGCAATGCCCCTGGATTTCATCGGCGAGAGGCCACAAGGTTTGATGATCTCCCGTATTTCATCGGCGGAATATTTCATCATATCAAACGGATTGTCGGCAAGGGCGAATAGGGCAGGTGTGGTCTTGTTGACTCGCACATCGGTACACTGTGCAGAGAGCAATACAGAAATGAGGAGGGTATACGCGTCTGTGTGATGTAAAGGTACTTCTGGCTTTGGATAAAGCTTCTCGAGTATGTTTAGAATGTCTTTGACTTTTTCAGTTTTTGTCACAGTTTCTAATTTCAAGTTTCAGTTTTCAAGTCTGCCATCTTAATAAGTACCGTTGAAAATGGAAATTCGAAAGCTACTGATACAATAAATACTTCTTCCTCATTTTCTGATACTTATCCAGATCACCCCTCCAACTTTCACGAATTTGTTCTTCTGTGAGTCCGTCCTTTATCTGTTGCCTTAATGCCGCAGTACCAGCCAATTTTTCGAAGTATGGGATGAAGAACTTTTCCTTGTTGGGATATGCCTTGTAAAAATCAAGCAGATAATGAAGATCGATCCTTCTGGGTACAGATACCGAGCGTAAATCGATTCCGTAACACAACTTATTTTCTTGTGGTGGATTGATGCTAACCCCTTTTATGCTCAAAGGCATAAACTGAAACCCCATGGTCTTCAATTCAGGATTGCCAAGGATCTGAAAAGGTGTAGGGGTGCCGCGCCCCAGGCTGATCACAGTTCCTTCAAAAAAGCAGATGGAAGGATAGAGCCTCACGGCCTGGTTGTTTGGAAGATTGGGTGATGGCTTGATGGGCAGTTCATAGGCATCATCATGTTTCCAATTTTTTAATTTGATGATATCAATGCTGCACTTCACTTTGTTTTTAAGCCATCCTTCGCCGTTGATCATCTGAGCAATTTCACCCATTGTCAATCCGTGAACCACGGGGATGGGGTGCATGCCTACAAAAGATTTATACTCAGGTTGCATCATGGGCCCATCTACATATCCATGGGGATTGGGACGGTCCAAAATGATCACACTTTTTCCATTTTCTGCGCAGGCCTCCATGACGTAAGTCAGCGTGCTGATGTAGGTATAAAATCGGGCGCCTACATCCTGGATATCAAAAATGATGATATCGATATCTGCTAATTGTTCAGGAGTTGGCTTGCGATTCTTACCATAAACGGATATAAGCTGGATCCCCGTTCTTACATCCACGCTATCGTTGATGAGTTCACCATCTGCGGCCATGCCTCGGAATCCATGTTCCGGCGCGAAAGCCTTCACTACGACTACACCATGGGACTTCAAGGTGTCGACCAGATGCATCTTTTTGACTACGGATGTTTGATTCACCACAAGGCCCACACGTTTACCGGAAAGTTTCGGAAGGAGGATATCCAATTGATCTGCACCCATAATGGGGTGATGTGTTTGTGCCACGCATGCCGATACCATCCAAAGGCAAATAAGGGAGATAAAAAGTCTTAGCATTTTAGTTTCTTTGTTCTGAGCGAGCCAAAATTACGCCACAATCTTGAACCTTTCCTACTTCCTGGCCCAACGCATCAGTCATGCGCAAAAAGGTGGCTTTGCTTCCACGATCCACACCATCGCAATCGTCACGCTTTCGATTGGTGTGGCAGCATCCATTGTGGCATTCCTGATTATGGAAGGATTTCAAACCACCGTGAAAAACAGAATTTATAGTTTCAGCGCGAATATTTTGGTTACAAGGCTTAGCCTCAATAATTCGATGGAGGAGCAGCCTTTTGATTTTAACATTTCGTTATACAAGCATCCTGAGGACTTCAAATTTGTACGGCACGTTCAGGAGTTTAGCCACAAGGTCGGTTTGATCAAGGCTGGTGACGATGTACTCGGGGTTGTTTTCAAAGGCATTGGAAGAAGTTTCGACAATGCTGCCTTCAACGAAAATTTGAAAGAAGGGGAGTTCATCCATCTTACCGACTCCGGTTACTCCCATGAGGTAGTCATCAGCCGTGTCATTGCCGACAAGGTTAAGGCAAGTCTGGGCGATGAAATCACCCTGCATTTCTTTCAGAATCCACCGCGCTTTCGCAGACTGAAAGTGACGGGAATTTATGAAACCAACATCTCAGATTATTTCGACAGCAAAGTAATCATCGGTGACTTGCGCCTCATTCAACGCCTGAATAATTGGCCTGATAGCGTCGCCGGAGGACTCGAAGTGTATGTGACTGACCTCAACAAGGTGGATGAAACTTATGATCAAATTGGCGAGAGCATGGATTTTGATCTTTTTGTTGAAAAAGTCAGTGACAAATTTGTGCAGGTATTTGAGTGGTTAGGTCTTGTCAGCAGACAGGTAAAGATTTTACTGGGGGTTATTATTGTGGTGGTGTGTATGAATATGATTTCGGTTATTCTCATCCTCGTAATGGAGCGCACCCAAATGATCGGACTGCTGAAAGCGATGGGTGCCCGTGACAGCACCATACGCTCGATCTTCGTTTACCAGGGAATCCGCCTGATTGCCATTGGGTTGTTCTTTGGAAACGTGCTTGGCCTCGGGCTTTGCTTTTTACAGGATAAGTTCAAATTCATTAAACTCAACGCTCATGATTATTACATGAGCTATGTGCCCGTTGGATGGGATTGGTCCCTGGTATTATTTGTGAACCTGTTGGTGTTCACAATCGTCACTGTGGTACTGCTGTTGCCAACTGCAATTGTTTCAAGAATCAGCCCGATCAAGGCAATTCGATTTGATTAATTGTCAGCCCCTAACTTCGTGGGTACTTCTTAAACCAACTTAGAACTGTCAATCGGATCACTCCAAAGAGTGCTTCCTTAAAAATCCCGGCTGAAAGTTTGGATTGGCCTCGTACCCGCTCAGTGAAAATGATGGGCACTTCTTTTATTTTGAATCCATACTTCCATGTATTGAATTTCATCTCGATTTGAAAACCGTATCCAACGGCTTTTATTTTGTCCAGCGGCAAGGTTTCCAATACTTTTCTCCTATAGCATACGAAGCCTGCGGTTGTATCATGGATTGGCATCCGGGTAATAAGTCGAACATAAGCGCTGGCGCAGTAGGAGAGAAGCACCCTGCTCATCGGCCAGTTCACGACATTTACACCGGTAATGTAACGTGAGCCAATGGAAAGGTCCACGCCTTCAACACAAACAGAGTACAACTGGTTAAGGTCTTTTGGATCATGAGAGAAATCAGCATCCATCTCTAGCAAATAATCATACCCGTGGGCGATTCCAACTTTGAATCCTTCAATGTAGGCGGTGCCCAGTCCTTGCTTGCCGGCGCGCTCAAGGAGATGCAATTTGGCATCATTGGTGTTGTATTTTTTTTGAAGGTCTTTGACGATATCCGCCGTTCCATCTGGAGAGCCATCGTCTACAATGAGCAAGTGAAAGCTTGTGGGCTGAGAAAACACGGCGCTAATGATGGCCTCGATGTTTTCGCGCTCGTTGTAGGTAGGGATTATGACAAGTGCCTTGCTCACGTGGATCGGTCTAATCAACAAAACTAACGAAAAAGGCTTCAATTGTTGATATTTGCCCCATGAGCAAATGTGTTTTCTTAGACCGTGACGGAGTGCTGAATGAGGATGACCCGAATTACACCTACGAACTGAGCAAGTTCAGAATCCTGCCCGGCGTGCCGGAGGCGTTGAGGCTGATGAAGCAAAAGGGTTTTCTTTTAATCGTTGTAACGAACCAATCTGGCATAGCAAAAGGGCTATATGGTATAGAGCAAATGAAAGCTTGTCATGAATACATGCAACAGCACTGCGATCACTCAATAGACAAGTTTTATTTTTCTCCCTATCATAAGACAGTCACTAACTCGCTTTTGACCAAACCAGATTCATTGATGTTTGAGCAGGCAATTGCAAAATTCAATATTGACATTTCAAAGTCCTGGATGGTGGGAGATCGCGGAAGGGATCTTATCCCTGCCAGAAAACTTGGAATAAAAACGATCCAGATTGGAGATGAGGTGGAGGAGGCTGATCGAGGAGATTATAAAGTTGCCAGTTTGATGGAGGCAGCGAGCTTAATTTTAAAGTCACCATATTAACTCGCAACAAACCTGCTCTTAACCATGGACTCCCTC
>JAYVRH010000606.1:0-3980 GCA_043776495.1 Cyclobacteriaceae bacterium | reverse complement strand
AGCCGGAATTAAAGTAACCCTTGTGGATGCCTGGGGACCCGGGAATTCACGAAGCAGCTCTGGTGATGAAACCCGTGTGATTCGCTCTACCTATGGCGCCAATGAATTTTACTTCGACTTGAATGTGAGGGCACTTGAACTCTGGAAAGAAAATGAGCAACGATGGAATAAGAAGTTTTTTTTCAATACCGGTGTGCTGTGGTTCTGTTATGAAGAAAAAGCTCCGCTGGTGGATGATTCCATTCCCTTTACCCGAAAGCATCACATGGAGTATGAGTACTTGAAATCTGAAGAGCTGAAGAAAAAATATCCCAGTATTAATATAGAAGACCTTCACCATGCCTGGTTTGATCCTTATGGAGGTTATCTCAAGGCGCGCGAAAGTTGCCAGGCCGTGAAAGAAGCATTTGTAGAAGAAGGCGGGCAGTTTATTCAGGCATTTGTGAAGCCTGGAGAAATTCTATCTGATAGCCTGGAGAAAATAATCTTGTCGGATGGCTCATTCCTGAAGGCAGACGGTTATCTCTTTGCATGTGGCTCGTGGATGGGTAAGATGTTTCCAGAAATACTTGGGAATGTAATCACTTGTTCCAAACAAGAAGCTTATTATTTCGGCGTTCCCCCTGAGGCGGCATTGGAATATGATTCACTTCCAGTATGGGTCGATGTGGATGGTCAAGATTTTTATTACGGCATTCCTGGCAATTCCCAACGTGGATTTAAAATTGGCGTGGACCGGCGGGGAGAACCATTTGATCCAACCCTTGGAGAACGTGTTCACAATCCAGGAGTGCTGGAACACGCCCGTAACTTCATTTCACATCGATTTCCGGGACTGAAAAATGCGCCTTTGGTCGAGAGCCGGGTATGCCCCTATGAAAACTCTCCTGATGGTAATTTTATTTTTGAAGCGCATCCTGAAGCTGGCAATGTAATTTTTCTCGGGGGCGGCTCAGGTCACGGCTTCAAGCATGGTCCTGCGTTGGGTGAACTGGTAGCAAAAGCGTTGGTTTCTTAGTCCAGCTGCTAATCGTAGAAATTATTTCGTTGTAGAAAATTTGTACACCGTCCTTTGCTTATAAACTTCACCCGGCTTGAGTATCGTGGATGGGAAGTCTTTATGGTTGGGTGAATCCGGAAAATGTTGCGTTTCAAGGCATAAGCCATTTCTAAAATTGTAAGGTTTGCCCGATGGGCCAATATCAACTCCATTCAAAAAATTTCCTGTATAAAATTGAACACCGGGTTCGGTGGTCCAGACTTCCATTATCCTCCCGGTAGAAGGTTCAGCAACGGTAGCAGCTAAAGAAAGCTCATTCTCCTTCTTATTCAATACCCAGTTATGGTCATACCCCTTGCCAAAGATTAATTGTTCATCTTTTTGTTCGATCCTTTCTCCTATAGCACGGGGATTCAGGAAATCAAATGGTGTTCCTTTCACCAGTCTTAGCTCACCCGTTGGAATCAATCCTACATCCACTGGAGTAAAGCGATCCGCTTTAATGGTAACCTTGTGATTGAGGATATCCCCACTCCCCTCGCCAGCCAGATTGAAATAAGAATGGTGCGTTAAATTCAAGACTGTGGTCTTGTCTGTAGCGGCCTCGTAGTCAAGGATCAATTCATTTTGGTCAGTCAAGGTATATATGACTTTCACAGAGAGATTGCCTGGATATCCTTCCTCACCATCTTTGCTCAGGTAAGTCATTTCAAGTGCAGTGCCTTCAGGCCTCACAACCGGTTTAACATGCCAATACACCTTATGAAAACCCTTGGGTCCACCATGCAAGGCATTGACACCATTATTTACTGTTAACTGATATTCTTTTCCTTCCAAAGTGAATTTGGCCTTCGCCAGACGATTTCCATACCGGCCAATGGTTGCTCCGAATGAAGCATTTCCTTTCAAGTATTTTTTCGCTGAGTCATACCCCAACACAACATTGCTCAGTCTTCCGTCTTTGTCCGGCACCCACAGGGATATGATCCGGCCTCCAAAGTTGGTTACGGACATTTTTACTCCATTCTTGTTTTGAAGGTCGTAGGTAGAGAGTGTATCAGTCGCTATAGTTGACATAGGTGTTTCCTTTTTTTGGGGAGTGCAATTTGCAAAGGCAAGGCACCCAAGTAAGAAGATGATCCGGTTCATAAAAGAAAGTTAGAAAAATAACGGGATGAACAAAACCTATTGGAGTCGCTTTCATGACACCTCAGGGAGATGAACTTCCTCCAGAGGATGTGTTTCCGGCCCGATATTGGCTACCGCCATCATTTTTCCCTACCATCGATGCAATCATTATTGTTAACTTTATCGACGCGGCAAGAAATACAAGTGAATGCATGTAAAAAGTAAAAGTTACGGGTTGGTATTGTGTGGTGGCCAAAGCATGCGCATGGGACATGAGAAGGGTTTTTTGTCATATCATGAAAAACCACAATGCTATCATCTGTACGAAATGCTGGACAGATTGTGCACAAAGACTTTGATCTCCTGTAACCCTTTACAACAAGAAAGATTTGAAAAACAATATTCACTATTGGTCGACTTACCCAACTACACTTCCATTGGCCCAATGGCTGCGTTGCTCACAGCACTCACAAAATATCCAAATCAGGATTTTCTTTTAGTAGGATGTGATTATCCTTTTGTGGAATCTGAAGATTTGAAAAAGTTAATGGACTCATCGGAGAATGGTCCCATGGCGTCTGCATATTACAATGAGGAAGAACAGATTTATGAGCCGGTCCTGGCGTGGTATTCACATCGGGCAGCCCAAACTTTGGTAAAGCAGTTTGAAAAAAGACAATATTCATTACAGTATTTTTTACAATCAATCGATGCGCTAAAACTTTATCCTTCCCATCCGCTAACTTTGAGAAGCATCGATACACCAGAATTGATGATCGAGGCAAAAGCACTTCTGACAAGTAAATTAAAAAGCAGATGAATCTGATGGAAATAAATCGAGTCGGGGGTTTCAGTATAAAAAAAATCTCCATGGACCAATGGGTGGATGCCAATGACCAACTGGCCGTGGAAGAGCCGCTCGAGATTCAACTCTCCTACGGGGCAAAAGAAAAAACACAAAAAAATATTTCCGTCACCATGCGCACGCCAGGCCACGATGAGGAACTGGCCATTGGATTTTTATTTACGGAAGGACTCATCCAAACTAGTGAACAGATTGAATCCGTAAAATCGTTGGCGGAAAACAAGATATTGATTGCCCTGCAAAATCACATTGAACCATCTATTCAAAAGGCTGAACGCAATTTTTATACTACCTCAAGTTGCGGAGTTTGTGGTAAATCGGGCATCGATGCCATTCGCACCGTATCACTTTATCAGAATGTTTTGGATAATATTTCACTCGAACCAAGAATATTCTTTGGAATGGAAGAGCAGGTGAGAGCGCATCAATGCATTTTTGAAAGCACCGGCGGGCTTCACGCTTCTGCTTTGTTTGATCTTCATGGAAACTTTATCATGCTCCATGAAGACGTGGGTCGTCACAACGCGTTGGATAAAGTGATTGGCGATGCATTGATGAAACATCAATTGCCTTTGACCAACACCATCCTGCTGTTGAGTGGGAGGGTTAGCTTCGAACTGATTCAAAAGGCCAGCATGGCTGGGATAAAAATTGTGGCAGCGATTGGGGCGCCTTCCAGTCTGGCAGTGGAACTTGCGACAGAATTAGATATGACGTTGATTGGATTCTTGCGGAACCAGAGATTTAATATTTACTGTGGATGGAAGCGGATTGCAAATTAGGGAAGAGGAAAGAGGAAAGTTGAAAGAAAATATTTTATATCCATGGCTGATGTCGTAAGTGCGGATGGTTCACAAAACCCTGAAACCTTTACGGGGTTGAAGCAGGGCGAAATCAAGAAGGCGGCGGCGGGCTTACCTGCGATCTTGTCCAGTGTCAAGGAAATATTTTCCGAGGCTGGAATCGCTCGAGGATGGAAAGCTTTGT
>JAYVRH010000605.1:0-3986 GCA_043776495.1 Cyclobacteriaceae bacterium | reverse complement strand
CGTTGCAGAGCAATTGAGTAACTTTTCCTTTTTCACCGATCACTTTTTTTGGTGCGGCAAGCCAAAGGATGTTGCATCCATCCAATTTGGCGAGATTTAATTCAACTTCCGTGCACGGCATTTCCTCCTGGGTCCTTCGGTAGACCAACGTCACTTCCTTTGCGCCCAATCGCTTTGCTTGCGTGGCGGCATCAATGGCAGTCATACCCATGCCAACTACTGCTACTTTATCTCCCACCTGTACCGAAGGGTAGGATTTGGTGCGGATATCGTATATGAAACGAATCGCATCGACAACTCCATCAAGTTCCTCTCCGGGGATTTCCAGTTTTCTTGCCAAGCCGACACCGATTCCAAGGTATACGGCTTCATAGTTTTTTTGTAGTTCGTGAAGTGAAATATTTTTGCCAAGTTCCTGATTGTATTTTATGTCAATCCCGCCCAAGGAAGCGATGTAATTCACTTCCTCTTCGCAAAACTCAGGGGTGACTTTATAAGCAGCGATGCCATAGGTCATCAAGCCACCACCCTTTCCTTCTTTTTCAAAAATGGTCACGTCAATACCCTCTCTGGAGAGGACGTGGGCGCAACTCAATCCCGCCGGTCCTGCCCCCACCACCGCAACCTTCATTCCATTGGATGGCTTGCGCTCAAAGAGTTTCCACTTTTCATCCATTGCTTTCTCTGTAGAATATCGTTGAAGCCTTGCAATGTGGATCGGAGCCTCGTCCATCAGATTATAGACACACGAGCCTTCACATAATTTTTCTACTGGACATACCTTCGAGCAACCGGCACCCATGATATTGGATTCAAATATGGTATGTGCCGAACCTTTGATATTATTGGTGGTGATCTGCTTAATGAATTTCGGAACGTTGATGCTGGTAGGGCAGCTTTTGGTGCATGGGGCATCGTAACAAAACAAGCAACGATTGGCTTCAATCAGCGCGGCTTCCCTGGTTTCAAAAGGAGGATGAATGTCAGCGAAGTTCTCTTCGTACTTTTCTTTACTTAGTCTGTTATTATTAATCGCCATAAAGTCCATTAGAATTTTTTACCGCGGAGGCGCAAAGACGCAAAGAATTACAAAATATCTTAGCGTCTCAGCGTCTTTGCGGTTTTATCAAAGTTCTACGATCTTTCCGTATGTCTCCGGTCTCCGATCTCTGAAAAACTGCCAAACATTCCTGACCTCCTCTATCATGTCTAAATCAAAATCAGCAATGAGCAATTCATCTTTGTCCTCAGAGGCCTGGGCAAATATTTGTCCGCGTGGATCCACAAAATAGGATGAGCCATAAAACTTGCCAAGGTTCCAGGGCTTTTCAGTACCTACACGATTGATGCAACCCATGAAGTAACCATTGGCTGCGGCATGGGCAGGTTGTTCCAGCTTCCATAAGTATTGTGATAAACCTGCTACCGTGGCAGAGGGATTGTACACAATCTCTGCGCCGTTGAGTCCAAGGCACCGCGCTCCATCCGGAAAGTGACGGTCATAGCAAATATAAACACCCACTTTAGCATAACGGGTTTGAAAAACAGGATAACCGAGGTTTCCAGGTTTGAAGAAAAACTTTTCCCAGAAACCGCTGGTGTGGGGAATATGGTTCTTGCGGTATTTTCCCAGGTATTTTCCATCTGCATCAATTACGGCGGCCGTGTTGTAAAGGACTCCCGGTGATTCCTTTTCGTAAACCGGGACGATGATCACCATATTGTATTTTTTGGCATAGGCCGCCATTCGCTCGGTGGTCGGTCCAGGGACGGCTTCGGCAGATTCATACCACGCTTTGTCCTGCCCCTTGCAGAAATACGGTGTGTTAAAAATTTCCTGCATGCAAAGTATCTGCACACCTTTTTTTCCAGCCTCTTCGATATATGGAATATGTTTCTGAACCATCGCTTCCATGATTTCGGCAATGGTCCCTTCGCCTTCCGTCATCGGCAGGCTCATTTGAATTAGTCCAGATTTTATTTTTCTTGCCATGGGAGGAAGTTTAAAGTAGAAAGCTTTTAGCTTAAAGCTGAGGGTGATGATATTTAGATGTTAGATTATTCCAGATACTTTGTTTCGTTTGATGAATTTACCATAACCTTTTTCCAGAAGGCATTTCCCATTCTCAACCGCGACCTGTCCCCGGAGCAAAACTGTTTTTACTTTGCCTGTAAGCTCCCAGCCTTCGTAGGCGGAGTAATCTACCTTCATGTGATGGGTGGAAGCAGAGAGTGTATGCTTTGTGTTGGGATCAAACAACATGATATCGGCATCGCTGCCCGCCGCAAGGGTGCCTTTCTTTGGAAACATCCCAAATATTTTTGCCGGGTTGGTGGCGGTTACTTCTACATATTTGTTTAGCGTAATCTTCTTCTTGTTTACGCCTTCACTAAATAGCAGTTCCATCCTGTGCTCAATGGCAGGATGACCGTTTGGGATCTTAGAGAAATCTTTTTCTCCCATTTTCTTTTGCTCCCAGTTGAAGGGACAATGATCGGTAGCGACGATCTGTACCAATCCCTGGTTGATACCGGCCCACAACGTTGCCTGGTCTTTCTTTTCCCTCAGGGGTGGGCTCATCACCCACTTCGCACCGTCAAAATCTTTTTCGTAAAGTGAAGCGTCTAACAAAAGATACTGGATGCATGTCTCTACAAATACTTTCTGATTTCTCCTGGTGGCGAGGCGCACTGCATTCAATGCTCCCTCGCAGGTGAGGTGAACGATGTATCCGGGACATCCGGTGTAATGGATCATGTCGACAAACCGACTGCTGGCTTCTGCTTCCGTTACTTCCGGTTGTGAGAGATAGTGATAGAGGGGTGATAACTTTCCTTCCGCCCGGTGCTTGGCCACCAGGTAATCAATCATGTCGCCATTGGTAGCATGTACGGTCACCATGCCCCCTTGCTTTTTCACTTCCTGCATCAATCCGACCATCTGCCGGTCATCGATCATCAAGGCGCCTTTGTAGGCCATGAATGTTTTAAAAGAGGTAATACCCTCTTCCTCTATCATCGTTTTAATTTCTGCCTTAGTGTTTTCATTGTAATCCGTCACCGCCATATGGAAGCTGTAGTCTCCTACGGCCGTGCCACGGGCCCTTGAATTCCATTCGGCCAACGCTTCATGTAAAGAATGGCCTTGCTTCTGTAATACGAAATCGATTACCGTGGTCGTGCCACCGTGCAATGCTGCGCGTGTTCCTGTTTCATGTGTGTCGCTGGAAAAGGTACCCATGAATGGCATATCGAGGTGAACATGCGGATCGATGCCACCCGGCATTACTAGATGTCCGGAGGCGTCAATTGTCTTATCGGATTTAACAGATAAATTCTTACCGATGGTAGCGATGGATTCACCTTCGATGAAAATGTCAGCCATATAATCATCGGTGGCAGTGATAATCCTTCCATTTTTTATGAGCAGTGACATAAGTGACTATAAGTTACGGGAATTTTCTGAGGTCGTATATCTTTTGGGTGTACTAATTGTCCTATTTGTAAAGCCTACCCTTACGAAGACGATAATTTGTTTCAATTTCTATGCTAATCTAATTGAAGCCCTTTTCCTCATGAACAACATGTATAAAATTCCGCTCACAAAAAATCCGACAAACCAGGCATAATTATAAAGTTGTGAAATCCATGCCGGTACGCTTTCCTGTGGAATTACTTTTATGGTTGTCAAAAATCCGGGCACGTTAGGAAGAATTCCAAGAAACAATGCAATAATGGCTACGGGATTAAATCCGTTTTTATAACTATAGATGCCTGACGGATTGTACAGTTCTTCTGTATCAAGTTGCTGCTTTCGGATAAAATAATAATCGACAATCATGATTCCACCTACAGGGCCTAACAAACTAGAGTATCCCACCAGCCAGGTAAAAATATATCCACTCGGGTCGGCTACAAGTTTCCATGGAAAGATCAGAATGCCGATGATGCCGGTAATATATCCCCCGAGTCTGAAATTAATTTTG
>JAYVRH010000604.1:0-3988 GCA_043776495.1 Cyclobacteriaceae bacterium | reverse complement strand
GAAAGTCGGCAACGCTCAAAATACTTTCGAGCTATTCGTTTATCGTCTCGATCAAGACACCGTACTCGCCGTGAAAACCAATGACATTCCCGGCATTTACGACGTGCCTGATTACAAAAAAGATTACCCGGCCAAGCTCTCAAAAGATGAGCAGGGAAAAGAAAAGAAACCCGAGCCCCGGTCGGTGGTCATGTTTGGTCCTTACTGGAGTGAGGATGGAAAAAATAATGTAGTCGTTGTGTTTGCCCAGGACTACAAAGACCGATGGCTTCTTACGCTCGATCCTTTGACACAAAAGCTAAGCCTTCTCGATCGCCAGCGCGACGAGGCGTGGGTAGGAGAACCAGGCTTCAGGATTGGTCCGGGAGCGATTGGCTGGGTGAGCAACACCCAGTTGTGGTTCCAGTCGGAAGAGTCCGGGTACTCGCATCTTTATCTCTACGATTTTACAGCGAGCAAGAAACAGGCGATCACGTCGGGCAAGTATGAAGTGCAGACAGTAGAACTCTCCAAAGACAAGAAGTTTTTCTATATCACTACCAATGAAGTGCATCCGGGTGAGAAACATTTCTATAAACTGCCGGTAACAGGAGGGACACCAGAAAAACTCACGAACATGATTGGATCAAGCCTGGTGACGATTTCTCCCGATGAGAAATGGTTGGCCATCCGATATTCCTATAGCAACAAACCATGGGAACTTTATCTTCAAGAAAATAAGCCCGGCGCCAAGCCGCAGCAGATTACAAATTCATTGTCTGACGAGTTTAAGTCATATCCCTGGCGTGATCCTGAAGTGACTACTTTCAAAGCCCGCGATGGCGCAGAGGTGTATACCCGCGTATTCCGTCCTGCTAATCCCAATGGAGCGGCAGTGATCTTTGTGCATGGTGCAGGCTATCTTCAAAACGCTCACAAGTGGTGGAGCAATTACTTCCGTGAATACATGTTTCATAATCTATTGACTGACCGCGGCTACACTGTGCTTGACATGGACTATCGTGCCAGCGCCGGCTACGGTCGCGATTGGCGCACGGGCATCTATCGCTTCATGGGTGGCAGAGATCTGACGGACAATGTCGACGGGGCTAAGTGGCTGGTAGAAAAATTCAATATTAATCCTAACCGCATTGGCATTTATGGTGGATCCTATGGAGGCTTTATCACTTTGATGGGTATGTTTACCACACCGGATGTCTTTGCCGCAGGAGCCGCACTTCGCCCGGTGACAGATTGGGCGCACTATAATCATTCCTACTCAGCGAGCATCCTTAACGAACCGACCACCGACAGCATCGCCTACGCCAAAAGCTCGCCACTGCACTATGCTTCCGGATTGAAAGGCCATCTCCTCATATGCCACGGTATGATCGACACGAACGTACATTTTGAAGATGCTGTGCGCCTGACCCAACGCCTTATTGAACTAGGCAAAGACAACTGGGAACTGGCGGCCTACCCGATGGAAGATCATGGGTTTGTCGAGGCCAGCAGTTGGACAGATGAGTATAAGAGGATATTGAAATTGTTTGAGGAGAGGCTGAAGTAGCGAATTGAAAGCCACCTCGTTCAACTGAGATATTTTTTCAACCACCCAATCCACCTCTCATACACATCATACCCCCTCACTGGATCACCCGGAAAATGTCCGGGCACAGGATACGCTATGAACTTGACCGGGATCTGGTTGTCGCGCAGAGCGCCATAGAGTTTGTAGGAACCTGTGATCGTGACACGTGAGTCTCCGGTGTCAGACATAATCAATGTGGGTGTTTTGATTTTACTAAAGTTTGAAATGGGAGATTGGGCATAGGCAGCCTTCAGATGATCGCTCTTGTATGGCGAGCTGGTGATCGCATGTCTTGGCGATCGATTGAGATCGTTGAGGCTGTACATATCAGTGAGGTCTACTGGTGCAGCCCCTGCCACCGCTACCTTCCACACTTCAGGATAACGACCAATCATCCAGGCTGTCATCCAACCACCATAAGACCAGCCAGATATTGCAACCTTCTTTGAGTCCACGTACGATTTTTTCAATAACTCATACACACCCGCCATCACATCCTGTCCTGGACCCTCAGCAGCATCGTTGGCGATGGCACTTTGAAATTCATTTCCGAGGTTGGAGCTACCGCGATAGTTAGGTTGGAACACAATCCATCCCTGTGATGCCATCGCTTGAACAACAGGATGAAAGTTTAATAAAGAAGCCGTCGTAGGCCCTCCGTGTATAAAAAGCACCAAAGCATACTTCTTTCCAGGATCAAAATCAGGTGGATATGTAACCACTCCATTCGGTTGTAGATTTTTTGAGCTCTTCCATTCAACACCTTCCGTCTTTCCTAATTTTTTGGCAGCGATTGCTCCATTGAAATCTGTTATTCTTTCAGGAGCAGACTTTAACTCTGATTTGAAGTATAATTCGTTGGGTCTGTACTTTTCTGTCCCAACAAAAATCATTTTGCTCCCCTGTGAATCAAATTCATTTAAACTCGCCACATCTCCTATTGAAATATTCTCCGTTTGACCGGTCAGGGTTATACGCAAGAGTGCTGACGTCAATCCCTGATTGCCCGCTACGACCAGACTTCCATCCGGCATCCATTGCACATCTAAAATCTCACGGTCGATTTTCTGCGTAAGGTTTCTGTAATCATTTTCACCTTCCGTTTGAATGTGTACTTCGTTTTGATTGGAGGGAATTCCTTGTCGGGGATACAAGAAAGCGACGTGCTTGCCATCGGGAGAAAAATCGGCCGACCCCTCCTGGTTTTTGTTTTTTGTGATCGCCTTGAGATTATTGGTGCGCGTGTCCAGGACATAGAGCTTACTCATATCTGAATCACCTGAGCGTGGGGAACCAAACACCGTAAATGCAATTTTATTTCCATCCGGTGACCAGGAGAGTGCAGAGGTTGTAAGGTCAGTGGCAAGGGTAAGCGAGTCTGGAAACAGCTTTTGAGCTATGGCTTTTTCTAAATCCTGGAAAAAAAGGTTGCTGGATAATGATGCTTCTGTCTTAAGGAAATCGTTGCTTCCTACTTCAAAAGCATCATTGAATCCTGAAGATTTTGGTTTTGCATTTGCTGCGATAAAGGCTAGTTTTTTCATTTTTGGATGCCAGCGATATGTTTTCACTCGTGAAGCAGAATGTGTAATCTGTTGCGCTTCTCCACCCTGCATGGACAAAAGATAAACCTGTGGTCCTTCCACACCATTGGCAACAAACGATAAAGCACTACCATCCGGCAACCATTGAGGCTGGCCAAGACCATTGCGGTCACGGACCAAAGTTCGCTGCTCCTTTGTCTTCAAGTCGATCCAAATCAATTCTGACTCATTTGTATTTTTTTCAAAATTCTTTCGGGTGGTGATGAAGATGGCCTGGTTTCCTGAGGGTGATATTCTCGGTGCAGAGAGTGCCACAATAATTTTTTGATCAGAAGGCTGGAAAAAGTTGTCCTATCCGAAAGAACAGATGCAAACAAAGCAGAACAAAAAGAAGAATGGATTTAATTTCATATCAACGATAAGTGTATTCTTTGCGTCTTCGCGCCTTAGCGGTTAAAAGGTTGAAGTTATGTCACGAAGGCACTATGACACTAATGTAGCTGCCTTAGTAATACCTTGAAGTTAAAGTATTTTTACTGATCTTCACCCAATGCAGGCATCCTTAGACGACCTACGGCTCAACTTCAACCAGGATTCCCTTTGGGTACTCAACGTTTGTCTCGCGCTGATCATGTTTGGGGTGGCCCTCGATCTAAAAGTTTCAGATTTCAAAAGACTCATTGAAACACCCAGGGCTTCCGTGGTGGGTCTCACATCACAGTTTATTCTTCTACCTTTCGTTACATTTTTGCTGGTGTGGATCATTCAACCTCAGCCCAGCATCGCACTCGGAATGATGCTCGTAGCGGCCTGCCCAGGTGGAAACATTTCAAATTTCTTGACGCACTTATCAAAAGGGAACACGGCATTGTCT
>JAYVRH010000603.1:0-4007 GCA_043776495.1 Cyclobacteriaceae bacterium | reverse complement strand
GGCTTAAAAATAGGATGAGATTAAAGGTTTTTCAAGGACTAACTTTTCAACCGTTTGAAATAGCCAATAAGCCCGTTTGTGGAGGAGTCATGTGTATTTACCTCGGTTTCTGAACTCAATTCCGGTAGGATCTTCTTGGCGAGCACTTTCCCCAATTCCACTCCCCACTGATCGAAACTGAAGATGTTCCAAAGTACACCCTGAACAAAAATTTTATGTTCATACATCGCGGTCAAGCTTCCCAATACCCTTGGTGTAAGCAATTTGAACATGATCGAGTTACTGGGTTTGTTGCCACTGAATACCCTATATGGAACATGAAATGAAATTTCCTCTTCCGTCATGCCTTTGCTTTTTAATTCTAGGCGAACTTCTTCCTCCGTTTTACCCATCATCAGGGCCTCCGTCTGAGCAAAGAAATTGGAAAGCAAAATGGAATGGTGGTCCACTATGGGATTGTGACTGATCACTGGAGCAAGGAAGTCACACGGAATCACTTTCGTTCCCTGATGGATTAATTGATAAAACGCATGCTGACCGTTCGTTCCTGGCTCGCCCCAAATCACTGGCCCGGTTTGATACAAGACAGGATTGCCATTGCGGTCAGTTGATTTTCCATTGCTCTCCATATTCCCTTGCTGGAAGTAGGCTGCGAACCGATGCAGATATTGATCATACGGGAGTATGGCCTCGCTCTGAGCATCAAAAAAATTGTTATACCAAATTCCAATCACAGCAAGGATGATCGGAATGTTTTTATGGCTGTGTTCATTTTTAAAATGATTGTCCATGGCATGAGCCCCGTCAAGCAAGTCTATAAAGTTTTCATAGCCGATCGTACATGCTATGGACAGCCCAATGGAAGACCATAAGGAATAGCGTCCGCCCACCCAGTCCCAGAATACAAACATATTTTCGGGTGCGATGCCAAATTCTTTTACCGACTTTTCATTGGTGGAGACTGCCACGAAATGTTTTGCCACATCGCCTCGATGAGAAGTTTTTTCTAGAAACCAGAGTTTGGCGGATTCTGCATTCGTCATAGTCTCCTGAGTGGTAAATGTTTTGGAGGCTATGATGAAGAGTGTTGAGTCTGGATCCACGCGCTTTAAAGTCTCTGCCAGATGTGTTCCGTCAACATTTGATACAAAATGCGGCCGGATGTGCTGATGGTAGGGGCGCAAGGCTTCTGTTACCATAAAAGGTCCCAGGTCAGACCCACCGATGCCTATGTTTACGATGTCAGTGATCGGCTTGCCTGTATGCCCTTTCCACTCCCCGGAAAGCAGCCTTCCGGAAAAAGCTTTTATCTGGTCCAGCACTTTGTTCACATCAGGCATTACATCCTTACCGTTAACAAGAATGGGGCGATTGCTACGATTGCGCAAGGCAATGTGCAAGACCGGTCGCCCTTCCGTTTGGTTGATATTTTGCCCCGAGAACATCGCATCGATTGCTTCATGAAGATTGCATTCTTCTGCCAATGCAAGCAAGTCTGCGATCGTATCTTCCAACAGAATGTTCTTCGAGAAATCAACAAGAATATCCTCAAACTGAAGATGGAACTTTTCGAAGCGTTTGGGGTCTTCTTCGAAAAGCTGGCGCATCTGCACCGCTTGCATTTCTAGATAGTGCAAGGTGAGTCTTTGCCAGGCTTGGCTTTCTACTGGATTTACGTTGGGTAGCATGCTAAAGTGTTTGGTGGCAAAAATACATATCGTCCGATTGATTTCAGGCAATCAAAAGTTGATTATAAGAAAATGAGTCTGAGAGTTCCCGATTCCAGTAGCACCTTATGTAAGTCTTATACGATTGACAAGTAAGAACAGACGTCCACGATCTTGCCTAAAAAGAAGTGTACCGTTGAAAGTGAAGTTTTGGTTTGATTAGTAAGTCAGTAAAGTTATCCCCCTACCACTTTCTTGAGATTTTCCACCAGGCCATGCCAGAGGTCCTGCAATTCTTCCATATCACTGAAGTCGGAATAGTCATACACTTTGAGGAAAGTCATTTGTGTGAGTTCATTCACTTCCAGACTTAATTCAAAATAGGAGGGGTCTTTCTTGTCTTCTTCTACTTCAGGCAAATATTCGAACCTGACAAAGTGATTGGTGCGGTGGGAAATCATGTTTGCTTTATGCTCTTCGTTATCCCATACAAATGTGAAAACTTTCTCAGGACTGATCCGTACGTCATCGGCAAACCATTCAGATAAACCACTGGCTGTTTGGATATATGGGTACAGCATTTTTGCTGAAGCATGAAGCTCGAAATCACCAGTAAATAATTGCTTTTTGACCATTTGTGTTTCCATCTCTCAGATTTGATTGGAATATAGAGAAATTTATTGGAAGGTCAAATTACAATGGCAAATGAAATGAGAGAGCCTGGATGAATTGGTATAATAGACCTGCCAGCTCGTGGCAAAGCACATTTATAGCTAATTATCCAAGAAAGTAGCGAGGAGGAGATTTGAACTCCCGACCTTCGGGTTATGAATCCGATGCTCTAACCAACTGAGCTACCTCGCCTTGTCCACCGAAGGTGGGCCTGCTATATATTGAAGCCCTTGCGAACTTCAACTCTTATGGATATTGCCAACCTTCGCCAAGGCTACGGCAGGTGAAAGAGGCGCAAATTTATAAACTTTTGTCATTAGAATGCATTTGAGCAAGAAAGGGAAAAAAATGGCCTTATTTTTGACTTCAACAGAGGATGAAAAAGATTGATAAACTTATCTTGACTTCATTTATTGGACCATTCATCATGACGTTCCTGGTGGTGGTGTTTATCCTCTTGCTCCAGCACATGCTGAAGTATTTTGATGACATTATCGGCAAAGACCTTGGCTGGGATGTAGTGGGGGCGCTGCTTTTCTATTTTGCGGTTTTTATGACGCCCCTTGCCCTACCTCTGGCGGTTTTGTTATCTTCATTAATCACCTTTGGAAATCTCAGCGAACATTTTGAAATCACCGCCATTAAAAGCCTTGGCATTTCTTTAACCAGGAGTCTGGTACCTATTTTCATATTTGTTCTCATGCTTACGGTCATTGCATTTTATGTAAACAATAATTGGGTGCCCAAAGCGGCCCTGGAAGCCTACAGTTTGATGTACGACATTAAACAGAAGAAGCCAGCACTTGACTTGGAGGAAGGTGCCTTTTATTCTGGCATCCCAGACATGAGTATTAAGGTAGGGAAGAAGTTCAAAGATGGCAGGACTTTAAAAGACGTGATCATCTATGACCACCGGGGAAGGACCGGAAATAAAAAAGTGACCATCGCAGACTCCGGAAGGATGTTTACTGTTCTTAACGATCAGTATCTAAAGCTTGAATTGTTCAATGGCTTTGATTATTCCGAAGGAACTATGGAGCAAAATATTGGGGCTGGAACGACAGGTGGCTCCCAGGAAACGCTTCAGAAGACAAGATTTGGAAGGATGGAGCTGGTTTTTGATTTATCTTCCTTCGGCCTGGCCCGGACTGACAAGAAATGGTTTCAAGGCAATCGGATCATGCGCAACATCATTGAATTGGACGGCGATATGGATTCTGTCAACAATGAGATCAAGGGATCCATGCTTTCTTCCTATAACTCCAAAGACCAAATGTTCAACTATCATACAAAAGCGGATACCTTTTCCATTCCTGCTGATCTTGTGCCCGTCAAAAAGCGAAGAGATTCTGTCATGGAGAAGGCCAATCCTGGGTCCTCCCACATCGTCACCAGCTTAACTTTTAAGTTGACTAAGAGAAGCGATATCACCAAGAAGACAGTAATGGTGAGTGACAGCATATTCAAAAGGAAACTCACAATGGATGAAGTAACCATCGCGCTCAATCAGGCCCGAATGATGAAAAGCCAGCTCTTGAATATGAATTCAACCCGAGCAAATTATTTAGCTGAATACAAGGTCTTTCAAACCCAATGGCACAAGATTCTTTCAAATTCAGTCGCATGCATTGTGATGTTTCTGATTGGGGCTCCCTTGGGTGCCATTAT
>JAYVRH010000602.1:0-4011 GCA_043776495.1 Cyclobacteriaceae bacterium | reverse complement strand
GAAGATCAAAGAACATTTCGTGAATGTATTCCATAAACGTCTGGCTTGCCACACCTTCAATCTCATTGATGGTATTGAACAGGGATTCTTTTGCTTTGACAAGGTCGTCCTTCTGTGTGATGATGAAATCGTTTCGCTCCTTGATTTCATTATATGCCTCCATCGCCATCGGGTTGATAGGACCCATGGTGTCCAGCCTTTCGCGCAGGCGCGCTACACTTCCCCGAAGCTTCTCTTCATCAGCTTCCGCAAGCTCTTTGCTTTCTTCTTCAGAGATATGCGCAATGATTTCGTCCATCGCCACATTGAATTCAACGGAAAGCCGCTCCTTGACAGAATTGAGCTCCAGCTTGCTTTCGTTCAATTCATTTTGAAGCTGCATCAACAACGAATCGATGTTGTCTTTTTGATGTTGAATGTTCCTTAAATCCTTTTCAACCTGGTCGATGTTGCCACGGGCAGTGTAGTAGTCTTTTTCGGCTTCATTCAGCCCACGCTCCATCTCATCCTTGTGGGCATAGAGTTGGATCAGTTCCTCATCGCCCGTTTTTGTATTTTCAAAAATGGCCCGGATTTCGTTTTCATTATGTTGTAATTCGACTGAGTTGGTGGCGATTCGTTGATCACTCTGCTCGACTGCTTCTTGTTTGAAACGTATCTCTTGCTCAAGACTCTTTACCCGGTTCGTCTGCTGGTGGAAGAAGATATTTTGCTCATTAAACGCGCCAGATTTCTGTTCCAGTAATTCGTTTTGGGTTGTCAGTTCTTCCGCAAGCTGCTTAACCTTCTCGTCGAACTGAGACAGTTCATAGAATAGCTGCTGGGACTTCGGCTGAAGTTCATCCAGTTCTTTCAACAATACATCGATCTTCTCAAGGATATCTTCGCGGCGCAGATCGGCATTATTGATCATCTCGGCAAACTGCTCTTTCTTTGTCTTGACAGAGATGTACTCATCATTCACATGCTTGATCGCATCCTGTGCCTCTTCGATGGAGACTTTGAGATTGTGATTGCGCAGTCGCTCCAATTCACGCTGACGATCGAGCAGGGAATGGCGCACTTCTTCTAGCTTCTTATTTAGCTCTTTGATTTCTTTGTCAAGCTTCTCAAGGTTTTTAGCACGACCAATTTTCTTTCCTTCAAAGAGCCCCACAGAGCCCCCTGAGAGGCTGAACCGTCTACGGGTATATTTACCGCTCTTCGTAATAAACGTGTTGTCATCCTCAGCAGGAACCAATTTCAGATCACCTTCAAAAAAGTAGACCTGATCCAGAATGAACGACATGAGTTTGCCATACTTCGGATCAAATTCAATGATTTGTGTTGCCGGATAAGCGTTGGAATAAATCTGCGTTGAGTGCGGAATAAACTTTTCAAAAGCATCCAGAATAAAGAAGTTAGCCTTCCCCTTGCTCGCATCGCTTAATATGTTGATGGCATCGTAGGCCTCGGCTTCATTATTAACAATATAGTAATTGAGGTATGGCTCGAGATAGTTTTCAATGGCCACACGATACTCTTCCGGACAGGTGAGTATGTCCGAAAGGAGGGGAGCGTTCTTTGTCCACTCCACTTTTTTCTTCAGGAACTTAATGGCCTCTGGAAACCCCTCAAGGTTCTCCACCAGCGATTTGGTGAGCTGGTACTCATTCTGACGGGCGTCAAGTTTTCTTCCAGTTTCCGTTAGTTCTTCACGAATCAGTTCGATTGTTTTCTCCAGTGAGCTGATGCGTGAGAGCACATCATTTTCTTCCCGCTTGATTGCTTCGAGGTGAAGATTCTTCTCCTGGATTTGATCTTGCAATATCACAAGCTTGTTCTCAAACTCTACCAGGCTCGCACTGCGTTGGTGGGTGTCTGTGGAAGCCCTGTCAATCTCCTGTTTTAGCGATGTGATTTGAATCTCCCGAATCTCCACCGCTTTGATGGTTTGGAAGTGTTCCTCCTGTTTGCTGCGATGCAAATGGCGCAAAGCGTCTACATCAAGTTGAAGCTGGGTAGTAGCTACCTTCTGTAATTCGTATGCTGATTTGATCGACTCAGCCTTGAGGGCAATCTCATTCAGAATGCTGTTGGCAGACAACTCCTCCGTCTGCAAACTTTGGATGGCAAAGAGACCACGATCATTGCTCTTCTTATCTTGATCGATCTGATCCCTCAAACTGGAAGCACGGTCATTTAGAAAGCGTAAGCGTTCGTTGTTGATCTGCTTTTCGCTTTCGTGTAGGCGGATATTGGCCACATGGTCGTTGATGTCCTTCTGTCTTGCGGAAAGGGTTTTTTCCTTGGTGATAAGCTCGGCCTTTTCTTTTTCGATGGAAGCCTCCTTGTCGGCGATCTCCGTGGTTAGTTTGATTTTACGATCGCTCTCCTCTTCAATTTGATGGTTGAAGTGGTTAAACTTTTCTTTCTGCTTGTTTACCACCACTTTTGCCAACTGAATGCTTTTCTCTTTGTAGTCCTCTTTCGCCTTATAATATACTTCAGTTTGCTTGGCCTGTTTCTCAAGGCTCTTCATGTTTTTTTCAATTTCGAAAAGAAGGTCATCTACGCGCTCAAGGTCGGCATCAGTGTCTTCCAGTTTTTTCAACGTCTCTTTCTTGCGTTTCTTGAACTTGGAAATCCCGGCTGCTTCTTCGAAAAGCATGCGTCTGGAATTGTCGCGGTCGTTGAGCAGGTCATCCACCATCCCCAACTCAATGATGGCGTAGCTGTTGGATGCAATGCCGGTATCAAGGAAAAGATTGGTAATGTCTTTTAGACGGCAAGTGACTCCATTCAGAAGATATTCACTCTCGCCCGAGCGATATAACCGGCGGGTGATGGTGATTTGGGAATATTCTGTGGGTAGTAGATTCTTGGTGTTGTTGATGGTAAGGGATACTTCCGCCATTTGTTGCGGGGAGCGTTGGTTTGTGCCATTGAAGATAATATTCTCCATCTTCTCCGAGCGCAGGGCGCTTGTCTTCTGCTCGCCCAATACCCATCGGATGGCGTCGACCACATTGGACTTGCCACAGCCATTGGGCCCCACAATTCCGGTGATTCCTTCATCAAAATTAATTACGATCTTATCAGCAAAGCTTTTGAAACCTTTGATCTCTAATTTGGCTAATTGCATTCTCTAAAAAGTGGTTATTCGCTATAAATAAAGTTGGCAAAGATAGAAGGAATTATGAATCACTGGGGGTGTTTTTTTCTTAGTTAAAGCGTCGCTTTAATGATTGCCAATCGCACTGCTACTATTTGGCATCTCTTCTCTGAAAAGATTGCTGTAGCCTTCTGACTCAACGAAATGAGTGCCCCCAGTCTTTCCAGATGTGGTGGAAGATGACATTCTAATTGATACCTTTGTTTTGAATGGACGAAGTCAAAATCATAATCTGGATTGTCATAGGGCTGGTCTACTTGTTTTCGCGCAGGAAGAAGAAGCCTGTACCCTCAGATCCCTCCAGGACACCTGAATCCGACCAAGAGGTTGATACTCCTGCGCCACAGCCTGTGAGCTTTGAGGAGCTCCTCCGTGAAATACAGGGGATGAAGAAACCGACGGCGCCTCCGCAACCAATTCCGGAGGTTTCAAATGAAAAGAAATCCTGGGAGCCTTATCCCTACAAGGTAGAGGAGCGGAAGCAACTGGAGGATGCCAACTACGACTATCGAGACAACGACAAGATTTACGAGATTTATGATAATGCTACAAAGCAGGCCTTCAATCGACCTTCGCTGGAAGAGACGGTGAAACTAAAGGACACCATTGTCCGGTTCAAGCAATTTAAGGAATACGAGACCAACGGGAACCTGAGTCTCGTGGAGGAATATGTTAAAGAACTAAAAGATCCGAAAGGCTTTAAGAAGGCTTTTATTATGAGTGAGATATTGCAGCGGAGATTCTAGTCTGAACACCTACATGCCCTTCAGATTGTCGCTGATCTGTTTATATTATTTTTTCCTTCGCACCTTTCAGCGGTGCATTAGAATCAGGCCACATTCTACCTAACTCGTCAT
>JAYVRH010000601.1:0-4026 GCA_043776495.1 Cyclobacteriaceae bacterium | reverse complement strand
AAGATAATAGACAAATCGTTTGTCGAGGGGAATGTCTTTCTCCACCCAACCCTCCACCAGGGCCCTGATTTTTGTGTTTGATATCTTCATGCTCTGGCCTTTCTTTAATGTTCCTTCACGGAATATAATGGTATTGTAAAAAGCGCCGAAGGTTTCATTAAATGTGAGCGCAGGAATCCCCTTCAAAATATCTGTGATCACCTTGCTCCGCTTGCCAATATTCTGATTCGTCTCTTCCCGGTATAACTTAAAGCGAGAATCGCCGAGAATCTTAGGGATCGCGAGTTGTGGAAGCTTGGTCGAGCAAACTTCAATCATCTTGGCATTATCCAGTGCCTGACAATAGCGATTAAACTCAGGATCTTTGTCGCGGTTGTAGTATTCCATCCAACCGCATCTCGATCCGGGCCAGGGCAATTCTTTCGAGATTCCTTTCATGGATATGGCAGGAACATCTCCAATTACTTCAGCAAGCGCATATGCCCTGGCGCCGTTGTAGGTAATGTTAATGTATATTTCATCTGCCACGATGAACAAATCAAATTCCTTCGCAATGGCGACGATCCGTTTTAATGAGTCCAACGGATACACCATGCCGGTGGGATTGTCTGGGTTAATAATAAGAATGCCGGCAATGTTCGGATTGTATTTTACCTTGTTGTATAAATCCTCCAGATCAGGAAACCATTTGTTGCCAGGATCAAGCCGATAAGTCAGGGGTTCATGATATGCGTGCGCAGCCTCCGCACTGGAGTGCGTGGAGTAAGCTGGTGAAGGGCCAATGACTCGGCCCGTGGGGACAATATACTGGTACACTTTCCCAATAGCGTCGCCAAGACCATTGAAGAAGCAAATGTCATCTGCTGTAATTTGTGCTCCTTTCAATGCATTGGTCTGAGTCGCAAGGAACTCTCGTGTCTCGAGCATTCCTTTGGAGGGACAATAGCTATACGTGCTATCTTGTTGTACAAGGCCGGCAATGATTTCTTTGATCCAAGCAGGTAGTTTGTGATTCTTGTGAATGGGATCACCAATATTCTCCCAGGAAATAGGAAGGCCCAGTTTCTCCAATAGCTCTGCTTTCTTTACGATTTCCCGTATTTCATAGCTCAATTCCTTCGCACCCTCGTTCAGCAGTTTCTGCCGCATAAAAACATATTTGTCGTATGATGACCAAAATATCTTGTTGATTCAAGGATGCCCTGTAAATTATTTTCAAAAATGGCCCACCAATGTTCGGATCTTCATTACTTGCATAAATTTTTCTGATCTCCATGTGTGGCATCACCGGCGTTTTCGCCTTTAATCTAGTTGGTAAATTCAGTAAGATCAATGTATCGGCCGCCACCCAGGCCCTTGCAAACCGGGGGCCGGATTTTCAGGACATCTACGCAGATGAGTGGATATGCCTTGGACACAGGAGATTGTCGATCATCGATACCCGGGAAATTGCCAATCAGCCTATGTGGGACGAAAGTAAGAGATACTGCATCGTCTTCAATGGAGAAATTTTCAACTTCCGGGAACTCCGGGCTGAGCTAAGTCAAAAGGGAGTTCCTTTCCTTACGGAATCAGACACCGAGGTACTTTTAAAATTATTTATCCGCGAAAAGGAGGCCTGCCTGAATCGTCTGAATGGCTTTTTCTCATTCTGCATTTACGATAAGGAAGAACAGACCTTGTTTTTGGCCCGCGACCGCTTCGGCATCAAACCACTGCTGTATCTCTTCGACGATGATAAATTCCTGTTCGCGTCGGAAATGAAATCCATTCTCGCGTATGGCATTGACAAAGAAATTGACTACTCGTCCCTAATCACCTATCTACAGCTTAATTACACAACAGCACCCAATACCATCTTCACGAAAGTAAAGAAGCTGATGCCTGGGCATTTTCTGAAAGTAAGGAGTAGGCAATTGGCTGTAGACAAGTACTATGACATCCCATTTGATCGCGCCCAGTCCGAAGCGAATTCAATTTCTTACGATGGAGCTAAGGAAAAATTAAAGTTGCTTCTGGAATCCTCCGTTCAGCGAAGACTGGTCGCGGATGTACCCCTTGGAGCATTTCTAAGCGGCGGCGTTGACTCATCAGTGATCGCGGGTCTGGCCAGCAGGCACAAGCCAGACCTACACACTTTCTCCATTGGCTTCAAGGATGA
The DNA here is from genome assembly GCA_043776495.1 of Cyclobacteriaceae bacterium. Lineage (GTDB taxonomy): Bacteria > Bacteroidota > Bacteroidia > Cytophagales > Cyclobacteriaceae > ELB16-189. The sequence goes on along the minus strand of JAYVRH010000601.1, from coordinate 1,865 downwards.
GAAGTTCTTTGATGAAACCGAATATGCCCGGATGGTTGCAAAACATTTCAATACACAGCATACTGTATTCTCGTTGACCAATGATGAAATGTACCGCCACCTTCATAGCATTCTAGACTACACTGATGAGCCGTTTGCGGACTCTTCCGCGATTGCCGTTTACATGCTGAGTAAAGAAACCCGCAAGCATGCCACCGTAGCTCTTTCCGGTGACGGTGCTGACGAACTCCTGGGCGGCTACAACAAGCACGCTGCATTTTACAGGGCACTCCATCCAGGATATAAAGAAAACGTAGCCGCCTCGCTGGGTCCTTTGTGGGGCCTCCTTCCGAAATCCCGTCATGCTCCGTTTTCAAACAAAGTGCGGCAGCTGAACCGATATGCACAAGGAGCAAAGCTCTCCTCACAAGAGAGGTATTGGAAATGGGCAGGATTCGCGAAAGCATCGGAAGCTGAGAAGATGCTTTCGGAACAAAGTCGGCTGAAATTTATCGAACAAGATTATGAATCGCGAAAAAAAGACCTCCTGCAAACGCTTCCTCAGTGTGAATCAATGAACGACATTTTGCTCACTGACGTCCGGATGGTATTGCCCAATGACATGCTGACCAAAGTAGACCTCATGAGCATGGCCAACAGTCTGGAGGTCCGTGTTCCATTCCTTGACTACGAAGTAGTCAATTTTCTCTTCAGCCTGCCGTCCCACTATAAAATTGACGGTGTGATGCGAAAGAAAATATTACAAGATGCTTTTCGAAATATCCTCCCTCCGGAATTATATAACCGGCCCAAGAAAGGATTCGAGGTTCCCTTGTTGAAATGGCTTCGAAAAGAGATGAAGTCCATGATCAAAGATGATTTGCTTTCAGAAAGATTCATTAAAGAGCAGGGAATTTTTGAATACAGTGAAATCAAGAAGCTGAAAAGAAAGCTTTTTTCATTTAATCCAGGGGATGTGCACGCACGAATTTGGGGGTTGGTGGTGTTTCAATGGTGGTGGAAGAAGAGAGTTGGTTAGATATGATGACTCGAATGCACTTCACCACACCTGCCTGCGCGTAGCCGCTTCGGCGAAGGCAGGGAGGGCACGGAGAGCACGAAGAAGGCACAGAGAAATCTCTGAAAAGCCCATTAATAAACAAGTTCATGAGACTCATCAAGAATAAATACAAATATCATCTAAAGTTTCTGTGGCTTGGATTCCTTGCCTTTCAGTCGGCGGGCCAAACAAAACTTCAGCGGGAGATCGCTTTTGTGAGCGACACCCAGGCGCCGATGCGGGTGGAGAAGATATTCCTGCGCTCGAATCACAATGAAAAAGCAACCGGCCTCATTTTTGAAGACATCACAAAAGAAAAACCACTTGCCGTCTTCATCCTGGGTGACGTTGTATCGCTGGGATACAAAGAGAAAAAGTGGAAGAACATCGACCAATACATTGGAGTACTGCGCAATGAAGGAACTTCAGTCACCGCCCTCATGGGCAACCACGATGTGATGACGAAAGCGGAGAAAGGGAGGATACAGTTTGAAAAACGATTTCCGCTTCATGTGAAAACCGGATACTATGTGATCGTTGATTCAATCGCCGTGGTGCTGATGAATTCCAATATCAGCAAACTCTCTGCAGCTGAAGTGGCGCAGCAAAAGTCGTGGCTGGAGAGTACGCTCATCATGCTTGATCAAAATGAAGCGGTACAGACGGTCATTGTAACATGCCATCACTCACCGTTTACCAACAGTAAGATTGTGAACCCGTCAAAAGATGCACAACAGTATTTCGTACCGGCCTTTCTTCAGTCAGCAAAAGGACGGCTGTTTATTTCAGGACATTCTCACAACTACGAACATTTTCAAAATCAGGG
>JAYVRH010000600.1:0-4027 GCA_043776495.1 Cyclobacteriaceae bacterium | reverse complement strand
TTACAATTACTTTAGAAACCCTGACATTAAAAGTCGGGGTTTTTTACTTGTGATCTATAAACATGATTCAATGTGACAATGTCGGCCTCTCTTAGTTTGTTTATAACGATCCAGGTTTCATTTTCATAGTTAAATTCGAAGTTCGCGGCACCCGACGCGGGGTCGCGAAGACATCTCTTTCTTGAGGAGCATACCAATCATTATCTTTAGAATTATCACGATCAGTCAAAATCTTTCAGCTTTGGAACCTCCATATTTCACATCTCGTATTTCTTCGATCCTTACGATGCTGGGCATCGCCATCGGGTTGGGGAATGTGTGGCGCTTCCCCTACATGATGGGACGCTATGGTGGCAGCGCTTTTCTGGCAGTGTATCTAATCTTCACCATCCTCTTCGCCTTCCCGGCACTGATGGCAGAGATGACCTTGGGAAGAATGAGCGGCAAGGGTACATTGGATTCACTCCGACTTGCATTTGGAAAATCTTTCGGCGGTTTTTTTGGATACCTCTTGCTGATTGTGATCACCATTTCAGGCTCTTACTATGCCGTGGTGGTGTCCAATGTTCTATTCACCGCGCTCTTTTCTATTTTTTATGGATTTTCATCCGATTCGACCTCACACTATCACACCTCCTTAGCCAACGGCTGGCTGCAGTATGGCATCACATTGTTTCTGATCGTCGCTTGTCTTTATATTATTCATAGAGGTCTTATTGATGGCATTGAACGAATCAGCAAAATTGTGATGCCGTTGTTTTTTCTGGCTCTGGTTTACATGATTGTGCATGCCTTGTCGATGCCGGATGCGCTTGTTAAATGCGCTGCGCTCTTACAACCTGATCTTACAGTATTGAAATCTTCGGAGATATTTGCAGCATTGGGCCAGGCCTTTTTCTCGGTCGGCCTTGGAGGAACATTTGTGGTGGTCTATGCCGGTTTCCTGAAGAAGGATGAGAGCATTCCAAAGATTGCTTTTTACACCGGACTCGGGGATGCCGGGGCTTCGTTGCTCATCAGTTTGTTTCTGGTTCCTTCCATACTTGTTTTTGGGCTGGACATGGCTTCCGGTCCAGGTTTAATATTTGACACTTTCCCAAGACTCTTTGAAGCGATGCCGGGAGGCAGATTTGTGGGATCACTCTTTCTTATCTCAATTTTTATCGTGGCCTTTCTTTCGCTCGTAGCAGCCTATCAAGTGCCTTTCACTTGTATTCAAAATGAAAAGATAGATTTCAATCCCGGGAAAATATTAATCATCATAGGAATTCTCCAGGCAGTGCTCGCATTGCCAAGCAGCTTATTCCCTTCTATGATCGGCACACTTGACTTAATATTTGGTTCGGGCATGCAGGTACTGGGAAGCGCGTTCTGCATTTTGGGTTTGACATGGGGTCTCAGCCGCAGTGAAGTGTTAAAACATATGTACGGTTCCAACGATGCCACGCACCGTCAAAAGATTGTTTATTTTTGGATTAAATGGATCATCCCGTTGGCCCTGCTCACTGTGCTTGTTTTGTACTTGCGCGATTTTATTTTTTAGAAAAATTGTACCTTATACCGGTGGTTTTACTGAGATGCTCTTTATTGGCCTCCTAAAAGTATAGATGGGATATAAATGATCGAAATATGAAAAAGGACAAAGACAATATCGAGCTTGATGCGGTCGAGGATTATGATGGTATTATGGTCATCAGAGGTGGCGGTGGAAAGCGCGATTGGAATGGAATCCATTATAAACAGGGGATGTCATCAAAGAATGTTGGCTCCACAAAGCTCTCAGTGAATGTAGCCACAATCCCCCCTGGAGGTGTTGCCCGTGCCCACATTCATGATGGGTTTGAGTTAATGTTATACATACTGGAAGGAAACGTAAGGCATGAATTTGGCGATGGCTTGAAGAAAGTCCTTGAAAATACCGCCGGTGATTTCATCTTCATAAAGTCCGGCGTCCCGCATGAAGTGTTTAATATCAGCCAGACAGAACCTGTTGTCGCTTTTGTATCCAGGTCCAGCGCCAACGAGTGGGACAACATCATTCCCTATGACCGGGAAACAGGCCTCATTATTAAAGAATAATTTTGATCTAATAGAAATTCAAAAGGATATGGAACAGGAAAAAGGAATTGGTGCGGTCAATCAGGAGTTTAAGAAGTACGAGCAGGTGAACAAAGGACAGACTTATCATCTCGTCGAGAAGGAAGGAGAAGACCAATTTGATGAAGACTACAAGATTAAGTCATGTGACATTGGTCTATTTCTTCATGGTGGTAAAACCGGGGAGAAAGAATTTGCACGACAACTGGGTGAGGCCATGCAAGGTATTGGCTTTGCGATCCTCACCGGACACGGTGTGGATCAAGCTCTATACTCAGAAGCAGAGAAGCGAATAGCAGACCTCTTTGAAAATACGACACGCGAAGAAAGAATGAAGTATCACGCTGCCAGATTCGGTTCTGTGAATCAGGGATACTTTCCAATGAAAGAAACCACCATCATTCACCCTGACCTGGTGGAAGGATGGGTCTTTTGCCGAAGAGCTTTTAACATGGACAATGATTCGGGCTATAAGGAATCAGACTTCTGGCCAAGGGTTGGTGATGAGCCCTTTTTTAGGAAAGTTTGTCTTCAGCATGAGGCACTCATACTTCCAATCATGCAAAGCATTTTAGGCTACCTCGGAGTTGATCCTCATTATTATGATCAGAAATTAAGCAAAACGAATTTCGGATTCCGACTTAATTATTATCCCCCTATTGAAGCGAGTGATGATGCCTCCGGTGCGGGACGCATGCTGGGTCATGAAGATGTCGATCTCTTTACGATTCTCCCGGCCCAATCCGTAGACGGTTTGCAAGTGCTCAATCGAAAGAATATGAAATGGATACGGCTTGATGCGCCAAAAGGAAGCATTATCCTTAACACAGGAGACTATATGCAGCGCATCACCAACGACATCCTCCCATCGACGACCCATCGGGTGAGTAAGCCAAAGAATAAGTTGATGAACAACAAGCCCCGAATTAGTTTCCCAATGGCAGTGTATGTGTGGGAGAAGGAGATACTGGAGGTTCTGCCAAACACCGGCGCACCTAAATATGAGCCGATCGAAGCGGAGACATTCCATACGCGCATCACCAGCAAGTACTATGGTGATGCTTATGCTAAACAAACGAAATAATTCGTGTTGAGATCAGATCCCGCTGTTGTCTGGAGCATAATTCTTTGGACACATCTTTAGAAAATCAACATAGAAAGATCGAATCTTGAATATCTAACGCCGAATTCTGAATTTCGAAGTTGAGTCTTACCTCGATATTTGGTGTTCAGCGTGGGACATTGGAAATTCAAATTTCTTGCCTTATTTAATGTGCCCGTACTTCCTTGAATAGCGTTCGTAAAGTTCTTGCTGCTTATCGGGTAAAATAACTCCCTTTCCGCTGATGAAAGCATGCGTTAGGATGCTCGTCCGGAAATCAAAAATATCTCCTTCTGAAACGAACAAGGTAGCATCTTTTCCAACCTCCAACGTTCCTACCCTGGCATCAATTCCCAGTGCCTTCGCCGTATTGGACGTTACAGTCTTTAAAGCCTCTTCTTTATCCATCCCAAACGCAACAGCAGTACCGGCAAAGAATGGCAGGTTGCGGCCATGGCCCAGCATGCCCGAGTGCGATAAGGAAACTATTACACCGGCTGAGGATAACAGGTATGGTAACTTGTAAGGCATGTCGATGTTGTCATCCGGTCTGTCTGGCAATTCATGAGTGTCCTTTAGTATCACCGGAATTTTATTTTCTTTCAGGAACTCCGCAACAAGGTAGGCTCCGCTTGCTGACACAAGCACAATGCGTTGTACCCCGGATTTCTGAGCAAAACGGACCGACTCGATGATTTCTTTTGGGTTGTCTGCATGCAAGGTCAAAGACTTTTTACCATCAAACAGCCCTTGCATCGCATCCATTTTTAAGTTGCGTTCTTTGGCTCCTATTTTTCCATAAGCCCGCGCGTCCGCAAAAAACTGACT
>JAYVRH010000599.1:0-4039 GCA_043776495.1 Cyclobacteriaceae bacterium | reverse complement strand
TCGCCATCCGTCATAAAATGTTCCTGTCACATTCATACGACCATCGTGTAGTAGACGGAGCGCTGGGCGGAAGTTTTGTAAGAAGAGTGGCCGATTACCTGGAGAAATTTGATTTGACCAGGAGCATTTGATCATTGTTTGTTACGATTTAGTCCAATCATTATTTCTTAGCACCTCTGCGCCTTCGCGGTTCAATATCTTCAAGGATGCCAGCCAAGAAAGCACAATTTGATTCCACCATTGAGAAACTCCCCTACAAGGGCGGGATGCATTTCATGAATGTGCCAGATCCTATTGCAAAGAAATTTGCAGAAAGGAAAGCTGTAAGGATTTTCTGTACGATCAACAACGATGTAAGGTATGCTTGCGCCCTGCGACCCAATGGAGAAGGTGGATTCTATATCAATGTGGGTACACCCATTCTGAAAAAAGGAAAACTGAAATTGAATGAGAAAGTGCATGTTACCATTCAGGAGGACAACACGGAGTATGGACATAAAGTCCCTGAAGAATTAAAAGAGCTTCTTGCCATTGACCCTGAAGGGGAAAAGTATTTTAAGCAATTGACAAACGGAATGCGGCGTAGTCTCATCTACTATATTGCTCAGGCCAAATCAATCGACAAACGAATTGAGCGATCACTGTTATTTATCAACAGGCTTAAAAATACAAAAGGAACCTGGAAGCCGGGAAAGAGCTAAAAAATACTTTACTTAATTCAGGCAGTGATGAACCATGGAAGCAACGCAATTACCAAAGTGATCAGAAACCATATCAGGAGTCTTCGGTTTGTCTTTTGCGCTGCATTCATAGGGGTAGCTATCTGAAAACCATAACGGTGGACCGCCAGAGAGGTTGGCTTTTTTAACAACCTGTTAACAATAATTAACACTGCCTGCTTGATGTCATAACAGATTGTTTATTATTGCGAATTCTTATCAAAAAGACCATGAAATTCGGAACAAAAGCCATTCACGCGGGAGTCGAACCTGATCCCTCCACAGGGGCAATCATGACGCCTATTTATCAAACTTCCACATATGTCCAGGAGTCCCCCTCGAAGCACAAAGGATATGCCTACGCCCGTGGTGCCAACCCGACTCGCAATGCACTTCAGAAAAGCCTTGCTGCGTTGGAGAACGGAAAGTTTGGCCTTTGCTTTTCTTCCGGCATGGGCGCCACCGATGCTGTCATTAAGCTGCTCAGTCCCGGAGACGAGGTAATCACCAGCAACGATCTATATGGTGGCTCGTACCGGATGTTTAAGAAGATATTTGAAAAATTCGGCATCAAGTTTCACTTCATCGACTTGGCGCAAGCTGAAAACATTCATCCTTACATCAACAAGAACACAAGACTGTTGTGGCTGGAAACACCCTCCAATCCACTCATGCGCATCATCGACATACAAGCCTGCACAGCAATCGCTAAGAAGCATCACATCCTCGTTGGGGTAGACAATACGTTCGCCTCCCCCTATCTCCAAAATCCTCTTGACCTCGGTGCCGACATTGTGATGCACTCTGTCACCAAATACCTGGGAGGTCACAGCGATGTGATCATGGGTGCCCTCGTGGTAAACGACGAAAAACTGTATCAAGAGTTAGCATTTATTGCGAATTCATGTGGCGCCGTACCAGGACCGCAAGATTCTTTTTTGGTGCTGCGAGGCATCAAGACCCTTCACTTGCGCATGGAACGCCACTGCTTCAATGGGAAAAAAATTGCCGAATACCTCCGCAACCACCCCAAGGTTGGCAAAGTTTATTGGCCTGGCTTTACCGATCATCCAAATCATGACATTGCCAAAAAACAAATGCGTGATTTCGGAGGGATGCTGTCTTTCACATTGAAAGATGACCGAATAGAGCAAGCAACAAAGCTGATGGAGAATGTTGAATTATTCTCTCTTGCCGAATCCCTTGGTGGCGTAGAATCATTGATCAATCACCCTGCTTCCATGACCCATGCCAGCATTCCAAAAGAAGAAAGACTTAAAAACGGTCTTACCGATACACTGATTCGATTGAGTGTTGGGGTAGAAGACGTCGAAGATTTGATCGCTGATCTCGATCAGGCGTTGGGGACATTGTTATCTAAATAGTAGGCAGTAGGCAGGTGCAGTAGGCAGCCAGGCACAACCAGTTTGTCAATGAATCTCCTGGATGAAGGAACGAAGTCTTTGAATGCCCTTCAAATTAGTGACAGACTGCAGACCCTCGGGAGTACCATCGCTTAATACAATCGGGGCCTTGTGGTCCTCATGGACAATGAGATGCAACCCATTGTCAAAGACAACCTTCGTGTAGGGAAGACTGACATTATCGGGATTAACCAAACCCTGCGCCGAGGTGTAGCTTGTGCTTATGACAAACAAGATGAATAGTATAATTCTCATATGATTGTTTTTGAGGTATCGAAATTAGCCCAAATAATCCCGCTAACAAATTGCAAGAGCCTTCCAATGTTAAGAACTGAAGTCTTCTTGAAAGTCAATAATAAAAGGATTTGAAAGGTTGCGGGCATTCATTTACCGCGATGACACAAATCATCTTATCCCTCTTCCAGGAAATTCATATCTCTGCCAAATGTTTCCTCTATCGCCCGCAATGCTACCAACGCAACAACGATGGTAAATACGCCTATAATCAAGGCGCCATATATAACAGATAAATCATCGCCACCCAATTGCTCGCGTAAAAAGCGAAAAGCAATCGTGAGCGGCACCACGGTGCCTCTAATAAAGTTCGGCACTGTTGTGGCGACTGTTGATCGAAGGTTTGTACCAAACTGCTCTGCCGCAATCGTAACGAAAAGGGCCCAGTACCCAATTCCCACACCCAGCAAAAAACAAGTAACATAAAAATAGAAAACGGATCGCCCCGGTGTGAACAAATATAAAATGATCACCGCCAAGGTGAGGAAGATATAAAATAAGACCACCTTCTTTCGCGATTGGACCAGCTGACTGATGAGGCCGCTGGAAAGGTCCCCTACCGCAAGGCCGATATAACTATACATCACCGCATCGCCCGCGGCAATGGTACCGTTGATGTGAAGTGCTTTTGCAAACTCCGGAGAAAAAGTGATGAGGATTCCGATCGTAAACCAAATCGGCAGTCCGATAAAAATGCAACCCATAAATTTTTTGAAACGCACCGAACTGCTGAACAATTGCAGAAAGTTACCCCGTTCAACTGCTTGCTCTTTTAGTTTTAGAAAAACTCCGGACTCGAAAATACTAATCCGTGCAATCAGCAAGAGTAAGCCAAGGCCGCCACCGATGAAGTAAGCAATCTGCCAATCAAATGTTTTCGCCACAAAGTTTGCCATGACCGCACCCATCAGCCCGACACTGGCCACCAATGTTGTACCGTATCCCCGCAAATGGGTCGGTAGCACTTCTGAAACCAACGTGATACCGGCCCCAAGTTCACCGGCAAGACCAATGCCCGCAATAAATCTCAGCACTGCATATTGATCGACAGTAACTGCAAACCCATTGGCAATATTGGCAATTGAATACAGTAAAATAGAGCCGAAGAGTACGGAAAGTCTTCCCTTCTTGTCTCCCATGATGCCCCAGATCAAACCGCCAACCAAAAGGCCTGTCATCTGAACCTGAAGAAGAAATTCACCTTGTGTAAAGAGTTGGTCATCCGGAACACCCATCGAACTAAGACTTGACCTTCGCACGATGCTGAACAACAGCAAATCGTAGATGTCTACAAAGTAGCCAAGCGCTGCAACAATCACTGGAACACTGAACAGTCCCTTTGAATTTTGGTCCTTCATAGATGGGCAAAATAGGAATAATTGCAACATTCACAATACACGAGATAAGACGCTGATTGCGATTTTTAACCTTTGGTAGAAAACATGAGAACTATTGCAATAAAATATATTAAACTCGTGTCATAAAAATCATAAAAATCCATGATCTACAAACGTCATTTACTCATTTTGATAGCATGCGTCTGCTGCCTCAATGTCAATGCACAGAAAAAAACAGTTCCTGCGAAGACATTAAACTTTGACG
>JAYVRH010000598.1:0-14491 GCA_043776495.1 Cyclobacteriaceae bacterium | reverse complement strand
AAGCCTTTCCAGCACTGTTTTAATTAATAGATTGATGTCTTCGCTGTGGTTGTCTTTGAATTCCTTGCGAATGCGATTGGCAATGATCAAACAGCAGGTGCAGCAATCGTGTTGCAACAGCCTTCCCAGTCCGTAAAGCGCTGACGTTTCCATTTCAAAATTGGTGACCCTGTATTTTTGATAGGCGAATGAGCGAAGCCGGTCATTGATTTCCGGGTCTTTTGGCGCCAATGTCAGCTTTCTTCCCTGCGGGCCATAAAATCCAGTGGCGGTGGCCGTGATGCCTTTCACCATGCCCTTTTCCAGAATTTGGATCAATCTATCAGATCCTTTCGTGATATAGGGCCGTGAGAGATCAGGGTTCCATTTTAGGTGATCGTTAATCTTTTCTGTAAGTTCCTTTTCAAGTTTATCAAACTCATAGTGATAATAGTAGATGAGTCCGTCGAGCCCCATTCCGAATTCAGAAATCACCTGAGCTCCGACTGGAATATCTGCTTGTAATGCGCCGGATGTGCCAATGCGGACAATCGATAATCTTCTTCGGATAGACTTTGGCAATCGGGTAGCTGAATCGATGTTCACAGCAGCGTCCAATTCGTTAATCACAATGTCAATGTTGTCTGTCCCTATTCCAGTCGACAAGGCTGTGATCTTTTTACCCTTATAACTCCCGGTATGTGTTACGAACTCACGGTTTTGAATTTTGAAATCAATCGAGTCAAAATACTTACTTACCTCTTGAACACGTCGCTGATCGCCTACAATGATCACGGTGTCGGCAATGTGTTCGTCTTTCAGATGAAGATGATAGACACTTCCATCCTTGTTAAGGATTAATTCCGATTCCGGTAAACTATTGTTTTGCATAGATGCTTGCTACAGAGCCAAATCTATCATAATTTGACTGTCATTTCAAATTATACTATGAGCCTTCATATAGGAGCAAAGGTCGGTGATATTGCAGAGACTGTACTGATATCCGGTGACCCCTTACGTGCAAAACATGTCGCCAATACCATGCTTGAAAAGGCATCATGCTACAATGAGGTACGCGGAATGTATGGTTATACCGGCCTGTACAAAGGAAAACGCGTCTCCATTCAAGGTACCGGGATGGGCATTCCTTCAACATCAATTTATGTTAACGAATTGATATCGGAGTATGGGGTTAAGAACATTATCCGGGTGGGGACGTGCGGTGTAATCCAAAAGGAAATTGAATTAGGCCAGGTCATATTGGCGATGAGTGCATCGACAGATTCAAGCACGAACAAAATTCATTTCAACGGGATGGACTATGCCCCTGCGGCTGACTTTGGATTTTTGCTCAAGGCATATCAGGCAGCTCAGGAATTCAAAATTCCGACCTTGATCGGAAATGTCTTCAGTACGGACACATTCTATAGTCAGGATCCAGGCAGATGGAATGTGTGGGCAGAGCATGGTATCCTCGGTATCGAGATGGAAAGCAGCATACTTTACACGATCGCTGCACGGTCTAAAGTGAAAGCCCTTTCTATTTTGACCGTCAGTGATAACATTGTGACAGGAAACTTTTCTTCTTCTAAAGACCGTGAAATCAAATTCATGGACATGATGAGAATAGCGTTGGAAGCCTGCCGGTAGCGAAATAAGAACTCTGCGATGACAAGAAAGGAAGACATCCAATTCATGAAGGAAGCCATTCGACTCTCCATAGAGAATGTCGAACAGGGAATCGGAGGTCCTTTTGGAGCGGTCGTAGTCAAGAACGGAAAGATCATTGCAAGGGGTACCAATCAGGTGACCGCCTCCCACGATCCGACGGCACACGCGGAAGTGGTGGCTATCCGAAAGGCATGTGAATCACTCAATTCATTTCAGTTGGAAGGTTGTGAAATATATTGCAGCTGCGAACCTTGTCCCATGTGCTTGGGAGCAATCTATTGGGCACGGCCAGACAAACTATTTTATGGAAGTTCAAAAGAAGACGCGGCTCAAATTAATTTTGATGATCAATTCATTTACGAAGAATTGAAACGTCCAATCAATGAACGAAAGCTATTTACAAAACAAATGTTAAGAGAAGAGGCGCTCGTTGCATTCAGGAAGTGGGCAGAGAGTGGCAATAGGATCGAATACTAAACATTCAGCATGGGTCATGGAGTTCATTTTAAATGATAGGCTGATTAAGACGAACAAGCCCGGGGGGATGACGTTGCTGGATTTCATTCGCTACGAATACCACTTGATGGGCACCAAAATCGGTTGCAGGGAAGGTGACTGCGGAGCCTGCACAGTCTTAATTGGAGAACTATCGCACGGAGAAGTAAGATACTTGTCGATGACCTCTTGCATTACTCCACTCGCCAATGCAGAGGGCAAACATGTTGTAACGGTGGAAGGATTAAATTTACCCGTGCTTAGTCCAGTCCAGAATGCCTTCGTCGAAGCTGGTGGGACGCAATGTGGGTTTTGTACTGTTGGATTCATAGTTTCGCTTACGGGATATTGCATCACGGCAATGGATCCAACGATCGAAGATGCAATCAGTGCCATCGATGGAAACATTTGCCGGTGTACCGGTTACAAATCCATTGAGCGTGCTGCAGGAAACGTTGTAGGCCAGCTCAAGCCAATTGTGCCAAAGGAGAAGATTGAGTGGTTAGTCACCAATCGCTTCATTCCTGAATATTTTCTTACAATTCCGGCACGGCTGAGCGCCATGAGTAAATCAACCGATGCTTCCAATGAATTGAAGCATCGTACAGACATTGGTATCGTGGGTGGTGGAACTGACCTCTATGTTCAACGGCCGGAAGACTTTACGGCATGTCAGATTAATCCCTTTTTCGGAAGACAGGATATGAGTGGCATTTCGTCAACGACCACCACTTGTACCGTAGGGGCAGCCTCGACTGCCTCAGACCTTTTGCATTCACCCATATTTAACAATCTTTTTCCAGCACTGAGAAAGCATTTAAAACTTGTTTCCTCGACGCAGATCAGGAACATGGGTACGATTGGTGGCAATCTCGTAAATGCTTCTCCAATTGGAGACCTGACTATATTTTTTCTGGCGCTCAATAGTTCTCTCACTTTGCAAAATATAGCTGGAGATAAGCGAACGGTTCTGCTCAGGGATTTCTATAAGAAATATAAAACGGTCGATAAAAGCGACAATGAGTTTGTCGAAGCAATCTCCTTTGAAACAATGGACAAAGACGTGCATTTCAATTTTGAGAAAGTAAGCAAGCGAACCAACCTCGATATAGCAAGCGTGAACTCGGCATTGCAAATTAAGTTGAATGGTGACATCATTAAAGAAATCCATATTTCTGCCGGTGGCGTAGGCCCCGTTCCATTATATCTTAAGAAGACATCTGCATATTTGAATGGAAGGGAGTTAACTCCAGCCTCCGTTGCCAGGGCCGTTAATGTGATGCTTTCGGAGATTTCTCCCATCAGTGATGTAAGAGGTTCCAAAGAGTACAAGACACTGCTCCTTCGACAGTTGCTTTTTGCGCACTTTATCGTACTCTTTCCTGCAAAATTTGAAGTGGAAGTGTTGGTATGAAAAATATAGATTCCAGGGGCCATGTGAGAGGAGAATCCATTTATCTGGATGATATACCGTTGCGTGTAGGCACGTTGCATGCCGAAGTGTTCGATTCACCCTGCGCCCACGGAAAAATTAAGCACGTTGATTACTCCAAAGCAGAAAAGTATCCAGGCGTTGTAGGTATTCTGACATACAAAGATATTCCCGGTGAAAATCAAATTGGAGGAATTATCCCGGATGAACCTTTGTTCGCTGAAGATGAAGTTCATTTCTGGGGTATGCCGATTGCGCTGATCGTGGCAGAAACGGAAGCCATTGCACACGCCGCAAGACGACTCGTTGAGATTGAAATCGAAGACCTTCCTGTGATCGTAGACCCTCGCGAAGCCAGGGCTCGCAATAAGCTAATTTTTCCACCCCGCACATTCAGAATCGGCGATGCCTCGAAGTCCTGGGAGACTTGTGAGTATGTCATCGAAGGAGAGGCCGACAGCGAAGGACAAGAACATCTCTACATCGAAACTCAAGGTGCCTATGCTTTTGAATCAGAGAATGGCAGCATCAGAATATCATCTTCAACGCAGGGGCCAACTGCTGTTCAGCGAACGGCAGCAAAAGTGCTGGGCCTCGCCATGCATAAGATTGAAGTGGATGTAATACGCCTGGGTGGCGGATTTGGCGGAAAGGAAGACCAGGCAACTGCATGGGCGGTGATGGCGGCGCTTGGAGTACTGATATTGAAGAAGCCAATTAAGATTGCGCTACACCGCCTCGACGACATGCGCATGACTGGCAAGCGACATCCTTATCGCTCCGATTTCAAAATGGGTCTTTCAAAGAATCTGAAGATCATGGCTTATGAAGCGACGTTTCATCAAAATGCGGGTGCTTCGGCAGACTTGTCGCCAGCAGTGATGGAACGCACGCTATTCCATGCGACCAACAGCTATTTTATTCCCAATGCAACGGTCACAGCGTATAGTTGCAGGACAAATCTACCTCCCAACACGGCTTTCAGAGGCTTCGGAGGACCTCAAGGAATGTTTGTGATCGAAGCTGCCATTGCAAAAGCGGCAAATATCATTGGCGTGAGTGCTTTGGAGATACAAGAGCGGAACTTGTTAAACGATGGAGACGAGTTTCCCTATGGACAGATTGTGGATCACTCCGAAGCGCAGAGCACGTGGGCTAAAGCCAAAGAGCACTTCAAAATTCTGGAAATTGAAAAAGAGATTCGTGCATTCAATTCTGAGAACAAGCATTTCAAAAAGGGAATGGCCTTCATGCCAATTTGTTTCGGAATATCTTTTACCAATACAATGATGAATAACGCCAGGGCGTTGGCACATATTTATCAGGATGGAAGTATCGGCGTGAGCACCGGGGCGGTGGAAATGGGGCAGGGGGTAAATACCAAAATGGTCCAGGTAGCGGCAAGCACCTTTTCTGTTAACCCTGATCGAATCAAGCTGGAGACCACGAATACAACCAGGGTAGCCAATACATCACCTTCTGCCGCCAGTTCAACGGCCGATCTAAACGGGAAGGCGCTGCAGCAGGCTTGTGAAGTGCTGTTGAGCAGGCTGAAGCAAACTGCGGCTAAATCTTTACTTTCAACTGTAGACGATATTTCGTTGAGAAATGAACTTGTATTTAATAAAGGGAAGGATACAGCTTTAACCTGGACTCAGCTTGTGCGGATGGCGTTTGTAGATCGGGTGAATCTGACGGAGAACGCCCACTATGCAACTCCCATGATACATTTCGATAAATCAAAGGAGAAAGGACATCCGTTTGCCTATCACGTTTATGGCACTTCGATTATTACAGCCACGGTTGATTGCATTCGAGGTACATATCAAATTGATTCAGTTAAAATTATTCATGATTTTGGAAAAAGTATGAATGAAATCGTTGACCTGGGTCAGATTGAGGGTGGGGTGGTGCAGGGAATTGGTTGGATGACCATGGAGGAACTTCTATATAATTCCGAAGGCAAGCTTCTCTCAAATGCGCTGTCTAATTATAAGATACCTGACATTTACTCTGTGCCGAAGGAGATCGT
Organism: Cyclobacteriaceae bacterium; assembly: GCA_043776495.1. GTDB lineage: Bacteria > Bacteroidota > Bacteroidia > Cytophagales > Cyclobacteriaceae > ELB16-189. The sequence goes on along the minus strand of JAYVRH010000598.1, from coordinate 8,882 downwards.
CGTTGAACATCTAAAAACTCAAGGTCATGAGGCGGCCATTCAAAAGTCAAAGGCTGTCGGTGAGCCACCATTGATGTACGGACTGGGCGCCTACTTTGCCATACAAAATGCTGTGAGCGCTTTTAACCCTGACTATGAGTTTAAATTTCATGCTCCCTTCACGCCTGAAAGAGTCTTGATGGGGTTGTATGAGAAAGTGAAAAAGAAAGTCGAGGCCTAAGTTTGATTCGTCGGTGACAACATACCGACCACATGAGGTTGGGTGTCCTAACCCTGCCGTCGGTGTTGTCACCGATGGCTCACACGTAATGACCCTCCATATCCTTACTGATAAAAAAATCACGCTCAACAGAAGTGGGCTCTCAATAGACTAAGCCCGACGCCTTCCCTCAAGAATTTTTAGAAACGAGCGACTCCTGATCTCGGCAAGTGTCAAACCCGTTGCAAGAACTTCTTCTTCCGACAGCGCCCCGCAATTCAACCCAGTCAGGAAATAATTTAGCAAGCCCTGTCCGGTAGCGGCATCGTCAAATACTTCTCCGGTGAGTGTGGCACGGGCTGCCCGGTCGACGAAAATGCGGAGGCGATGTTTCGCATCTTCATAGCTTTCAAGAAAGAAAGCGTAGACTGCAGCATAGCGTGTGGGGAATTGGCCCGGATGTAGATCCCATCCCTGGTATAATCCCTTCCACAGCGAGTGACGTGTGTGATCATAGGCTCTTTTCCAGGTACGGTGGACCACATCCATATTTTCAGCACGTTGTTTAGTAGTTAGTTTATCGCCACAGTGAGGGCCAATCGGCATTACATTCGTGGCACCATCCGAGAGCCGAATGCCGGTTGCTCCTAATGCCACTTTCATCACATGGTGGGCGAAATCACATACATCATGCCCCATATCTTGGTACCGTGCCGTGATGTTACATGCTGCAGTATAGTCGTAGGTGCCAAAGGCAGTCGCAATCATCCGGCCCTTGCCGGCTTCCACGAACTTCCGAAGCGGGTTTTTCCCGTCAGAATCCATGACGGCCTGAGTCGTTTCCACCATCATCTCACACTTCAGTGAACCCGGCGGGAGTGAAGCAGCAGATTCAAGTTCTTCAAAAATCCTGACAAGTGCCGTCACCTGCTCAGGAATGGTCACTTTGGGAAGCATCACCACGAAATTGTCTGGCAGCTTTCCGGAGGTTTTTTCTGACAACGCCGTGATAAAAATATCCAGCGTACGAGCACCTCGTTCTTTCATGTCTTCAGTAAAAGGTTTGATACGAATGCCAATATAAGGCGGCAGGGTCCCGTCCTTCATTCCTTTCGCAACTTCATTGGCCGCGCTTAAAGCAGTTTCATCCTCTTCCTTTTGAGTACGGTTTCCGAATCCATCTTCGAAGTCAATCCTAAAATCTTCAATAGGCTCTCGTTTCAACTTTTGAATAACCTTATGATAGACTGTATAAGAGATCCATGAGGGCAGACCCTTTGCTTCCTGACTGGATATCTTTCTCAATTTGTCCTCAAGTACTTTGATTGCCTTTGTGCTTGAGGGAAGATTATCGTACCCTGGCAGTTCCAAGGCTTTCGCGAACACCACAAAATTTGGTGCATGAGTAAGCATGGTGTTCAGCGCCACTTTTCCCATTCGCTCAGAGGAATTTGCTTTAAACAAATCCGCACCTCCATAAACTGTGTGCACGGGCTGCCGATCCGGTTTGTCACCAGGATAAATCTTCTGAAAGGCCTTATTGGCAACACTAAGGTCTGCCAGGATCTTACTTTTTATTTCGTTTGTTAAAGACAACTTCATAAGCGAAAATGGAAATTTGAAACTTGAAATAAACTTGAAATTTGAAATTTAGGACTCCGATTCAAGTTCCCCTATATGTAGTGTACCCAAATGGATTTAGGAGCAACGGTACATGATAATGCTCGTCATCAAGAATTTCGAAAACAATGATTATATATGGGTAAAAGGCTTTAATGTTCTGGCGATCGAAATATGGTTTTGTCTCGAAGTTCATGCGATACACCCCGGCTGTCAATGTTTGAACCGGAGATAGAAATGCTGGAATCCGGCCGTCGGAATTTGTGGTGCCGCCAGCTATCTTCTCCCATTGATCCTTGCCTGTCTCTTTCTGCAAAATTATTTGAATGCCTACTGCCGGTTTACCTTTGGCAGTATCCAATACATGCGTTGTAATCTGACTCATGATAGTAGTTTTTTCAATCTGAGCTTCGTGATTCTATTTTGTTCGCTGGCTGCAATTTTTATTTCATCATAGGGATTATTTTTGAGCCGGAGCTCCACGATTTCAAGCATCTCTTCTGCTGACTTTCCTGTGGCATATACAATGAAGATATAGCCGAACCGTTTTTCATACTTTTGATTCATTAGGGTAAATTTTTCCAACGTCTCCTTTCTGGCAGAGGCAATGCTGGCCTGTTCCTCGCCTGCCCACTGGCTGGTCGCAGCAAATTTATCTTCCAGATTACTCTGATCGCCGATCTTTGGATGATGACCAAAAGCCTCCTGCCAATCGATCCTTGAACATGCGAACCAAATATCCGTTGCGGCTGCGTAAAGTTCTTCTTCAGTTGAGAAAGGCCTTTTTTTTATCATTCGATCTAGCCATAATGTTGAGCCGCAGCACCTGGCCATTGCTGTTCTAGCATCTTCATCTCCTAAATTGTTCAACTCTTCGAGCTTCATGCCTAATTACTTTTATAACCCCAAAGTCGTAAGCGGCTGATCCCTCCATCTGGAAAGATCGTTAGTCTGGCATGGGTGAAAGGACCTTTGTCACGAATTTCTTTTTCGAAGAAATGTTCCTGGTGGGCTTCCAGCTTTGATTCTGGAAGGATCACTTTCCACTCCATTGATTCCAATGGATCATTTGAGCCGCCAACGCATCCTTCGATCATGCAACGATCCGGATAATTACCTTTAAAATAGTTTGTGTCGACGGTGATTCTTTGAATTATACCTTTTGTCGCGAGGCGGAGGATAACCCAATCGCGATTGCCCGGCGTACGGTTTCTCTTCGTTTCCCAGCCATCGCCCATGTTTGCGCTGCGGCCTGGCATGATGAGATTGTCCATGTGACTGAAGAACATATCGTTGCACTGGATTGCTTTTCCTCCATGGAGGGCGGAAGCGAGGTCGATCAGTTCATCGTGCTTTACAAGGTCCCAGTCTTTCTTTACCTCACCATACACCTTGAGGCGCGCCACACCGCCATCGGGATAAATATTGAGGCGCACATGACTCCAGAGATGATCACTTTTTATTTCGAAGAAATTCTGCCGTCCAGGGTTTAGATCTGACTTAGGTAGTAGCGTCATCCACCTGGCTTTATCAAGATCGTCATTTGTCAGGTTGCAGGCATCGAAAGAACAATGGGGTGGGTGGTTGCCAAGAAAATAGTTGGTGTCGACATCCACGCCACGAATGATACCGGCGGAACCTAATTTGATAATACACCAATCATAGCCAGGCGTGCGTTTCCTTCTTGATTCCCAACCATCCATCCATTTGCCCTGTTCAGTGTATTTATCGGCAATAAAAACTCCTCTTCCAGGCTTGAGTAGGTTCTGCATGGGTGCAAAAAAATCATCGGAGCATTCTATGGCCTTCCCACCGAGTTTCTCAGAGACCAGATCAATTAGTCTTGTAAACACAGGCGTTTCCTTTACTTCGCTCATATTGGCCTCCTTAAAATTAGAACTCCCTTATTTAATTCTTTAAAATTCCCGTGATCAAAAACCAAATTTCCATTTACATATGTCCGCTCGATCACACCCTTTAGCGTCATCCCCTCATACGGAGTGATCTTATGTTTATGTTGTATTATATCTTTCGTTACCACAAATTCTTTTTCAGGTTTCCAGACTGCCAAATCTGCATCAAAGCCCGGTGCCAATCTGCCTTTCGATTTATCAAGCCCTAGAAATACAGATACATTATAACTCATCAGAACAGCTACTTCTTCCAAAGTGAAGCCTCTCTTACTCGCCTCGGTCCACACGGCTGGAAGGCCAAACTGCAAGCCGGCGATTCCTCCCCATGCCTTTCTGAAATCACCCGACTCAAGCTCTTTCATTTCCGGGAGGGCTGGGGAGTGATCGGATACAACGAATGAAATTACACCTTCTTTAACGGCTTGCCAAAGCTGGTCGTTATTCTTCCTTTCTCGGATAGGCGGAGCGCATTTGTATAGAGTCTGCCTGTCATTAATATCCTCTGCATTGAACACGAGGTAGTGTGGGCAAGTTTCTACGGAGATACGAAGCCCATTCTTTATAGCCGTTTGGAGTGGGGCGATTGAATTTGAAGAAGATAAATGGACGATATGAATGTGGGTGTCATACTCTTTGCATAAAGCGATCATCATATTCACCGCCGTATCTTCCCATGATTTCGGCCTTGACTTCAAATATGCCTGATGGCTAACCGGATTTGATTCCAGAAAAATTTGATCTGGGTGCGGTTTGTCTAGTTCGGCATGAACCAACAAAGGCACATCAAATTTTTTGAATAATGGAAGGGCCTCTCTCAATTGTTCTTCGACTACATTGGGAAAGTCATCAATACCAGAGTGAGTGAGAAAAGCTTTTATCCCAAGCACACCCGACTTCATCAATGACTCAAGGTCATTGTAATTGTCAGGCACTATCCCGCCGTAAAATCCACAATTTACATGGAGTGATTTTTTGGCTGCCGCGGTTTTCAAGTTAAAAGAGTCTACGGTTGTCGTGACCGGACTTGAATTCAAGGGCATGTCCACCAGTGTCGTGACACCTCCTGCAGCGGCGGCCCTGGTGGCCGTATCAAAACCTTCCCAGTCTGTTCGACCGGGCTCGTTGATGTGAACGTGCGAATCGATCAACCCGGGCATGATCACAGCATCTCCTAAATCTTCTAACGCTAAGCCTTTATGAATAATCCATCCTGCATCGACCGATTCGATCATCTGGTTGTTAATAACCACTGTGGCTTCTTGCAAGCCCAAGGCAGTCAGCACGCGCGTACTATGGAGTGCGAAGCGCTTCATCAGTCCTGAATTTTCGCACCCTGAAGAATCCACGCCTTGATGGCATCGCGCTCTTGCCTCGTCATGTGGGTAGTATTTCCTTGTGGCATGGACTCGGTGAGTACGGCACGAAGCATAATCTTATCCTTTAAAGATAGGATCTGTTCCGGTGTATCAAACTTGACGCCATTTGGCGCGGAAAGCCAGATTTTATCAGTAGGAGTAGCAGAATGACACTGTCTACATCGTAAAACAAAAATCGTGTTCACCTCTCCAAAGGATACCGGAGCAGCTTTCTCATCGGAAGGTTCAAATACGGGAGAAGTAATCAACGCAAGCGAGATGAGGGCTACGACCGAGACAGGCAATATCCATTTTGTCTTTTCACCGCGCTCCGTAAGATTCCAAAAGTGCTTGATGCCAGCACTCGCAATGGAGATGACCACAAGAATGATCCAATTGTATTTGTTTCCGAACGTGCTGGGGAAGTGGTGGCTGATCATGACGAAGATGACTGGCAGCGTGAAGTAGTTATTATGAAGGGAACGTTCCAACGCCTTTTTGCCAAAAGTTGGATCAAGCGGCTGTTGCGTTACGGCTGCCCGAACAAGAGCCTTTTGAGAAGGTATGATCACAAAGTAAACGTTCCACGCCATGAGCGTGCCGATCAAGGCGCCAAAGTGAATGTAGGCTGCGCGATCATTAAAAACTTCAATAAAGATGTATGCGAATGTCATGAGTATGGCAAGACCAATGAGCGTAAATAGCATCGTGTTCTTTATTAAAGCTGACTTACACATCCGATCGTAAATGATCCAACCCAGCACCAGCGAGCCCAGGCTGATTAGAATGCCCTGAGCAGGCGTAAGGTCAACCTTCTGCGGATCGATCAGGAATGCTTTCGCATCCATATAATAGACCACTGCCAGTAAGGCAAGACCCGACAACCAGGTAAAATATGCTTCGTATTTAAACCAATGAAGATCTTTGGGTAACACCTTGGGTGCTATCTTATATTTCTCAAGAAAATAGAAACCGCCGCCGTGGATGGCCCATAGATTACCTGCCAATTCATCACGGATGCCATCAGTCCTGTTCAGATTATTTTCAAGAAATATGAAATAGAAGGAAGCACCTATCCACATAATGCCGACCACCACATGCACCCATCGGATTATCAAGTTGAGCCATTCCATGACAAATCCTTGCATGAGGGTATCGTGCACCATCCAATAGAGTGTACCTCCCACAAGCAAGGCGGCGGCTAGGATGAGAATGATTTGACGGATTTGACTGATCAGGATCAACTGTTCTTTAAGATCATATAGATAGTTTGGGTCTTCACTCCCTTTGTTCCTTTCAATCTCAAGGGAAATCAACCTGCCTGCAAAAGCAAAAATCAGCACAGCAATAGCGACTGAGAAAACGATCAAGGACAATATCAACCAAACGTGAGTCATGACTTCTGATCAATAACGACTTTTGAGCTACTACTCTTTCCGATCCGATTAGTATTCCCTTTTAATATTTTTAGCAATGCCGTTAAGTTGTGGCCTTTACGCATATTGAAGATTAGGGATTAATAGTTGCATCGGAACTAGTTTGAACAAAACCTTATCTTGGGTAGCAATTGTGCAAGTGACCAGACAACAAGTTTAGAAAATTAATACTCAATTTCAAGATGTCAATTTGGGAACATATTGTTCAACAGATCACAAGAGGGGAGCAGCTTGCCTTTCTCTATGTGATCCAGAGTGAAGGAAGCAGCCCTGGCCGCAAGGGTTTTTGCATGATCGTGGATAAGCAAGGGAAGATGGAAGGATCAATCGGCGGTGGGATCATGGAACAGAAATTGATTGAACTTGCCAGGACAAAACTTTCCTCAGGTGGATTCAAGCCGTTTATTGTGAATCAGGTACATCGGAAGGAAAGTGATCGTAATCAGTCCGGGATGATCTGCTCTGGCGAACAGACCGTTGCCTTTTATACGTTGGACAGCGCCCTCGCTGAACTGTTTGCAGAAGTTGTCGACTGCTTTCAAAAAGGAACCACAGGAATACTTGAATTATCAAATAATGGAATCTTGTTTTTCAAAAATACTGCTGTTATCGCGCCGGCATTAGGTTCCATTATGAATGCTGATCGCTGGATCGCGCATCAACCGGTCGGCTTTGCCAACAAAGTGTACATTCTGGGAGGCGGGCATGTTGGCTCAGCCCTCTCCCTCGTGATGAGGCAGATCGGATTTTACGTTGTATTGATGGATGATCGTCCGGGCCTTAATACAATGGAGGAAAATCAAGCTGCTCATGAAAAGCATTTCATTGATTATGACGCAGTGGCCAATCACATTTCTGAAGGTGATCATGTCTATGTGACAATTGTAAGTTTTGGATATCGGACCGATAAAGAGGTATTGAAGAACTTAATCGGAAGAAAGTACAAATACCTTGGAATGATGGGTAGCAAAAAGAAGGTGAAAAAGCTGTTGAACGAACTGGTAGAGGAGGGTGTCGATCAGGTATGGCTGGATTCAGTACACACACCCATTGGATTGTCCGTTCATAGCAAAACTCCGGAGGAAATTGCCATTAGCATTGCAGCCGAGATTATAGAAATAAAAAACCGATCCTGATCTAAGACGGAAAGTACTCCACTTTCCATATTTCAATTTTCAGTTTTCTGCCTCCCAATCAACAAAACTCCCACGAGTATCAATGCTGTCCCAATCAGCTGAAAAAGAAAAACGGGTTCTTGCAAAAGGAAGTAGGCCATCAACAGCGTGGATACAGGTCCGACGCTTCCTACGATGGCAGTGTTATCAGACCCGATTCGCTTAATGCTTTCTGTTACCAGATAGGAGGGAATGACGGTGGATAATAATGCCATAAGAAGACTATAAACATAAACATCAGGCTGTAAATCAATAAGAGAAACCGAGCTCGTAAAAAAGAAGTGAAGCAATACTCCCAATGAAGCAAAGCTCATGGCATAACTATTGAACTTTGCTGCTCCCACCAATGGGATAAGTCGGCCACTTCCGACGATGTAAGCGGCATATGTAAAGGCACATATAAAAATGAAAATGGAACCCAGGAGAAAGTCAGGATTTGTAGAAGTAGTGAAATCCAATTCGCTGAAAACGAGCAATAGTCCGGCATAGGTAATGATCAGCGCAAGCCATTGAATCGGTCTAATCTTTTGTTTGAAAATGACAGACGACATGATGAGCACAATGGTGGGATAAATGAATAGAATCAATCTTTCAATTCCGGCAGTTACATATTGTAAACCTAAAAAATCAAGTAAGCTGCTGATGTAATAGCCAAGACAACCAATAACAGCTATTTGCATCCATTGTTTTTTTGTAAATTTTACATTTCCTGTCTTGCTGGAGGAAACATAGGCGGAGATAATAAAGAAAGGCAGCGAGAAAACCATTCGCAACGCCAGCAAGCTGATGGCATCAACGGTAGTATCACGATAGGCGAGTTTGACGAGTATGGCTTTGGTAGAAAAACATACTGCACCTGCCAATGCGATAAGGACTCCCTTGACAAAATACGAATTGGGTTTGAGTGGAAGCATATCGGTAACCGAGTACAAGAGTAAAAAATAATAATCCAAATCCAATTTCTATCTTTGATAAACACCTATTGATTATAAATCGATGAAAGTATCGGGGCACATTGTTGATGTGGTCAATCAAAGAATCTTCAATGGAGAGGTTGAGGTGATGGGCGGAGTTATTTCTAAGATTACCGAAAAAGAGGGGGTCGAGGATCAATACTTGCTCCCCGGTTTTATCGATTCTCATGTACACATTGAAAGTTCGATGGTGGTGCCTGTTGAATTTGC
>JAYVRH010000597.1:0-4058 GCA_043776495.1 Cyclobacteriaceae bacterium | reverse complement strand
GGTGCTTCCAATCATCTATTGTGGAAGGATTTCCAGAAAGCAGTACTGGTGGCACTTTCCATCCATTATACTCAGAAGGGCGGGTGTACACCCCTGGAGCAATCAAGCCATCCTGGAAGGAGTCGGTAAGTGCTGATGATTCATCCGATAAAACGCCCGGCAATAAGCGGATAATGGAATCGGCCAATACCGCGGCAGCCAATTCGCCCCCAGACAAAACATAATCTCCAATACTGATTTCTTTTGTCACCAGGTGTTCTCGAACGCGCTCATCAACCCCCTTGTAATGGCCACATAGCATGATGAGGTTTTTCAGCAAACTCATCTTATTTGCCAGGGGCTGCGTGAGCAATTCCCCATCTGGGCTCAAATAAATAACCTCGTCATATTCTCTTTCTGCTTTGAGAAATGAGATGCAGCGGTGGATGGGTTCAATCATCATGACCATGCCAGCCCCACCACCAAAAGCATAATCATCCGTAGTCCGGTGAGGGTCTGCAGTATGATCTCTGAGATCGTGAATTTTCACCGTCACGATACCTTTCTCTTGTGCTCGTTTAAGAATTGATTGGTTAAACGGACTTTCCAACAGACGCGGCAGGCAGGTAATGATGTCAATGCGCATGGATCGAAATTACAAAAATGGACAGTGCTAAATATCAAGAAAGCCGTCTGGCAGTTCGACTGAAATTTTTCGTTTCGATTTATTTACACCCTTGATAAATGGGCCGTTTAAAGGAATCATGATTTCTTTTCCATTCCGGATCACGATGAGGAACCTATTTGCCCCACTCTCAAAAACCTCTCCTACTGGCCCTAATGAGCCCTTTTCGTTGTCAAATACTTCAAAGCCCAATACCTCATCGCTATAAAATTCTCCTCTTGAAAGCTTAGGACGGTCGCTTTTCGGGAGGAATAAGCTGCATCCTTTCAATGCACTGGCAAGCTCGATCGTGTTTACTTCCTCCAATTTCAAAAATGCTTTTGTCCCCTTCAATGAAATTGATTCAATAAAGTAAGGAACCAGTTGATTTTTGGATTCAATGAACAGCGATTTCAAATCTTCCAGATCAGGATATTCAGGGCCGAGCACGATCGTGACTTCGCCTTTTAATCCATGGCTTTTGGCCACATAACCGATCTTGAAATATTCTGAGGTCTCCATCGTGAAAAATAAAAATGCCAACACGAAGCTCGCGTTGGCATTTTGAAGATTTTGAAATTCTTAACCTTGCACTTCTGCCACTGGTGCCTCTCCTTCTGTGGGAGTGGCCTCAGGGGCCGGTGCCGCTGCAGCCAGTTCAGCTTTCTTGCGAATGGCTTCTGTCCGTGCTTCTTTTATTTTCACTTCAGCGTCCTTGCGTGCCTTCGCGGCATCTTGCTTGGTCTTTGAAATATTGTCGTGACGGGATTGAATTTTTTCTTGCTTCGCCTTCTTCCAATCAGCTAACTTTTGGTCTGCGACCTCCTGGGTTACGGCTCCTTTCACAACGCCAATCTGAAGGTGCTTCTTCAACATGACTCCATGATATGAAAGCATGGCCTTAACGGTATCCGAGGGCTGTGCTCCATTCATCAGCCATTCAAAAGCACGGTCTTCGTTGATTTTGATGGTTGCGGGAACAGTGAGCGGATCATAAGTACCAATCTTTTCGATGAATTTCCCATCGCGTGGCGACCTTGCATCGGCGACAACAACATCGTATCTCGCCAGTTTTTTGCGGCCCCTACGGGCCAATCTGATTTTTACAGCCATTTTTCTTTGTTTTTAAAGGTTGGATCTCGTCCGATTTTTAAAGGATTGCAAAGGTAATGGATTTTGGCTTTTTGCCAATTCTGTCTCTATATGATATGTCGGGGACTGAGCATAAATTCACAATAATCGTACAATCGCGTATTAGATTTTTTAATCAAAAGAGCACTATATACATTTGTTTACACACACAATCCTTTATGGACAAATACTCCTATATCTCTAGTGCTGACGTTGGCTACCTTGACCAGCTCTACCAAAACTATAAGAGCAACCCCGACTCGGTGGATTCTACGTGGCAGAAATTTTTCGAGGGGTACGACTTCTCGCAGACGCGTTTTGGGGAAAATGGACATTCTGCAGGTACGGCAGATGAAGGTATCATTATTAAGGAAACAAAGGTGCGAACCTTGATTCATGCCTACCGTTCCCGTGGCCACCTCAAGTCCAATACCAACCCGGTACGAGAAAGGCGTGATCATCATGTAGGCCTGGATCATAAATTTTATGGTTTGACAGATGCAGATCTGGATGTTGAGTTTGATGTTGGTGTTGAGATCGGTCTGGGGAAAACTACCCTGCGTAAGATTATCGAGAAACTCGACAAAGTTTATGTTGGAACGATTGGTTTTGAGTATAGCTACATCCGAGATCAGGAAATTTTTGATTGGTTTATTCAAAAGTGCGAGAAGGAATATTATACCTATAATCCTTCTTCTGATGAAAAGAAGAGCATCCTTTCAAAACTAAATGAAGCGGTGGTTTTTGAAAATTTTCTCCACACTAAATTTCTTGGACAAAAACGCTTTTCCCTGGAAGGTGGCGAGACTACAATTCCAGCCTTGCAGACCATCATCAATAAGACAGCAGAGATGGGAGTGAAAGAGGTGGTTATTGGCATGGCCCATCGCGGCAGACTGAATGTTCTTTCCAATATTCTTGGAAAAACTTATGAACAGATTTTTACAGAATTTGAAGGAAATATCAACCCCGATCTCACCATGGGAGACGGTGATGTCAAATACCATCTGGGTTATGCTAGTGTTATCAATACTCCTTCGGGCAATAAGATTTACGTAAAGCTTACCCCCAATCCTTCCCATCTTGAAGTAGTCGACTCCCTTGTGCTGGGTTACACCCGAGGACAAATTGACGATGAATATGACGGGCAGAATTCAGCCATGGCCATTCTTCTGCACGGTGACGCGGCCGTGGCCGGTCAGGGTATTGTTTATGAATTGGTTCAGATGTCAGGCCTGGAGGGTTATTCTACTGGTGGCACAATACACTTTGTGATTAACAACCAAGTGGGCTTTACTACCGACTACGAGGATGCGCGCACTGCGATTTATTGCACCGATGTAGCGAAGATCATCGATGCGCCTGTATTGCACGTGAATGGCGATGACGCCGAGGCAGTGACGTTCTGTTCCAAACTGGCGGTCGAGTATCGTCAGAAATTCGGTAAGGATATATTCATCGACATGCTTTGCTACCGACGGCATGGTCATAATGAAAGTGACGAGCCAAAGTTTACACAGCCAAAGCTATATAACATCATTGCCAAACATCCCAACCCACGTGAGGTGTATGTCAAAAAACTTATCGAGCGGGGAGATGTGGACGCGGTCATGGCAGATGAAATGGATAAGAATTTTAGAAATCAACTTCAGGACAGGCTTAATGAAGTGAAGCAAAAACCACTTCCTTATAAGCCTCAGAAAGTAGAAGAGGAATGGGAAAGAATGAGTCGTGCGAAACCGGAAGACTTTGATAAATCACCGGAAACAAGCATCAAGCAGGTTACGCTTGAAAAAGTTGCAAATGCGCTTACGACCATTCCTGAGAGCTTTAAGGCACTCAAGCAAATCGAGAAACTGTTAAAGGATCGAAAGGCGGCTTTTTTTGATAATAAAGTACTCGGTTGGGCAGAAGCCGAATTGTTGGCATATGGATCCTTGCTTGCTGAAGGTGTGCCCGTGCGCATGTCGGGTCAGGATGTGAAGCGAGGTACCTTCTCTCATCGCCATGCCTATTTCTTTGATGCAAATACGAATGATCCATACTGTGGCCTGGATCACATTCAACCAGATCAGCAGCCATTTCATATTTACAACTCGTTGCTGTCGGAATTTGGTGTACTGGGTTTTGAATATGGTTATGCCATGTCCAACCCCCACGCTCTGGTAATATGGGAAGCACAGTTTGGCGACTTTGTAAACGGTGCCCAGGTAATGATTGATCAATTTATTTCCAGTGCTGAGTCCAAATGGCAGCGGATGAATGGATTGGTGATGCTTTTGCC
>JAYVRH010000596.1:0-4071 GCA_043776495.1 Cyclobacteriaceae bacterium | reverse complement strand
GATGGGTGCTTACCACCGGCCAGCTCCAGAAATGTAGGCGACAAATCCAAAATCGTGACAAAAGGTGTTACAATGCCGTTACCATTTTTTTGAAACGGGGTCTTTATGATCAACGGACAGTGAATACCGCCCTCTGCACTGTAACCTTTATACAACCGGTTTGCTGCACTGGAAGCGTGCGCCCACTGAGGTCCATAAGCAATAAATGAATTGGCAGTCCCCATGTAAGGATATGGATTTTGATTGTCAGGGGTTGCGTTCCCTTCAAAAACATCAGGGCCATTGTCGGATAGAAATACAAAAAGAGTGTTGTCATATTCACCGATCTCTTTCAGGTATTGAACCAGGCGGCCGACATTATAATCGAGGTTGTCGATCATTGCGGCATAGATCTCCATTTTCCTTGACTCAAGTCTTTTTTCGGATTGGCTCAATGATTTCCATCGTACCAGAGGGCGATTGGAAACATTATACAGGTTGCCTTTCAAGGCGGGAAGATTCGGCATCTTCACATTGCCGGCAACAATACCTTTTCGTTTTAAACCATTAAAGCGTAAAGATCTCAGGCTATCAAAACCTACATCATATTTACCCTTATACTTTTGTATGAATTCGGCAGGTGCCTGTATAGGCCAATGCGGTGCCGTGTAAGCAGCGTAAAGGAAAAATGGTTTATTATCCCCCAACCCTCCTTTGATAAAGCTCATTAGTTTGTCAGTGTAAACATCTGTCGAGAATTTCCCAGCCGGATAACTACCGAAGTGGTCATCCTCCCAAAAGGGATATGACCTTGTGTCGGGATTGAAATGATTGGCAGCAGCCTCCATGAGTGCAAAGGATCTTTCGAAGCCTTTTGCAGACGGACTTTGCTCAGGCGTGGTACCGAGATGCCACTTGCCAGCGATGTAGGTATGATAGCCAACATCTTTCAATAGCTGAGACACCGATACCACCCTATTATTAAGGTACCCTTCATAGCCAGGTTGTCCTCTTTGTTCCGGGATACCGATGACCCTTTCAGCCATGTTTCCAAGCCCTGCGATATGATGATCTGTTCCTGAAAGCAACATTGCCCTGGAAGGTGAACAGGTAGCCGCTGTATAAAAGCGGGTAAAGATTTGTCCATGCCTGGCCAATGAATCTATATTTGGTGTTGATATTTCACTTCCAAAGCAACCCAGATCTGAGAATCCCAAATCATCTGCCACGATCAACACGATATTGGGTCGGGTGTCAGGGGGTGTATGCGAGGCACATGCGGATAGCAAACAAGAAATGATGGCGAGCGGCTTAAGACATTTCCCAATCATGTTCGCTTCGCTTTTAAACATCGGTTAAAGGTAGTCAAAGGGGAAGGCACCATCAATGCGATGTAGGAGCCGTGCAAAAGAATCAAATGCAAATGATAGTTATTCTAGCGAAAAAATCTCTACTTGAGTCTGATTAGTACTACTTTGTCAACTTTGATAAATTTTAGTCAATGCTATTTCACAGAGTTTCGCAGAGAAACCCAGGAGTTTCACAGAGAGATTATAATTGAACCAAATTACATTTCATTTCTCCCTGCCATCGCACGCTGGCGCCGAAGCTTTAGCGTAGGCACCCGAAGCGGCTACGCGCAGGCAGGCGTGTAACTCCTTTGCATTCTCCGAGAAACCCTGTGAAACAGCCCTGCCACTTTTAAGATGACGAAGTAGGATTAGTTTCAAACCATTATCATATTATTAGATCAAATGGAAAAGGGAAAAGGAAAATTGAAGCTCACGCTCCTTCTTGTCAGCAGTCTTACCATCATGTCGATCATTACCATTTCGCCCGCGTTGCCACAAATGACCATGGTGTTTTCGGATGTCGAGAATGCTGAGTTCCTTGTGAAGTTAGCGTTGACCATACCCGCGCTGATGATTGCCGCGATCTCTCCGCTCACAGGGCGCCTGATCGATCGGTATGGCAGATTGAGAATATTATGGTTCGCGCTGGGGTTATACGCCATATCCGGTGCCAGTGGATTTTTTCTTAATGACCTGTACCATATTATTCTTTCAAGGATCGTGCTGGGGATGGCAGTGGGTATGTCCATGACCATCGTCATTACATTGATCGCCGACTACTTTGAGGGCAGTGAACGGCAGAAGTTTGTCGGTATACAAATAGCATTTATGTCGTTGGGAGGAATTTTATTCATCGGCCTGGGAGGGATCCTTGCCGATTATAGCTGGAGGTATCCATTTCTTATCTATTTATTTGCGCTTTTGGTGCTTCCACTAAGTATGATGTTTCTCACCGAGCCTGTGCGCGCAGAGAAGCAAAATCAACTTAGTCCTGATGTCAAGGTTCCTGGGATTATCTGGATGTTGTTCATGAACATGATGATCATGTGGATTATTTTCTTTCTAATTCCGGTTCAGATACCCTTTTACTTAAAGGCTATGGGAATTGAAAAACAATCTGCGATCGGTGCTGCCATAGCCATGAGCACCTTGTTTTCGGCCGTCTCCGCTTTTTCCTATTCTAAAATTAAAGGCCGATTAAGTTTTCTTTCTGTGTTTTCTATTGGATACTTACTCATGGCTGCGGGATTTATGTGCATCTCTTTTGCCAGCACTTATTCAATGGTTGTGATCGCAATGATGTTATCGGGGTTGGGGATGGGCATGATGATCCCCAATACAAATATGTGGGTGATGAAAATTGTTCCGCCTGAAATCAGAGGGAAGGAAATTGGAAAACTTACTACTTTCTGGTTCCTCGGACAGTTCTTGTCTCCGATTATCATTTTCCCAGTGCTCAACGTGCTGTCTCTTTCCTCCACCTTTATGCTGGCTGCCGGATTGCTTTTACTTATGTCTGTTGGCTTTCTGATATATCATTTATCAGGAAGTGAAAAAGCTGAAAGTCCTTCATAAAAACTTCTAATTTTGATATGGAAGTTCAAGCAATTATGCAATTCGATTTAAATGTTTTTTGTCATTTATGAATTTTAGCCAGATCTATGTTCTTGTTGTTGTCGTACTTCTGGTTTTTGCTCTTTATAGGGAGATTATCAACCCTGGCATCGTTTTCTTTTTAAGCGCCGTTGCTTTGGTGGTGGGTAAAATCATCACTCCACAAGAACTTTTAAGCGGACTTTCCAACGTCCAGATCATTATTATTTTCTTGTTAGTTACTGTTACATCAGGAATCAGAAAGCTGGTAGGGAGCGAATTCTTCAGCAGACTATTCAGCCACGAATTAAGGCCACGGCAATTTTTATTGCGAATGATCATGTTTGTCTCGGTGATTTCCGCCTTTCTCAACAATACCCCGATTGTAGCTTTTATGATCCCATATGTGAGAGAGTGGGCTCAGCGGACAGGAAACCCGGTTTCAAAGTTTCTCATACCTCTTTCCTTTGCTACGGTGCTGGGTGGTATGATTACCGTGATTGGCACATCGACCAACCTGGTGCTTAATGGTCTGATCGACGGTTATAAACTGCCGCTGTTGGGATTTGAGGATTTTTTCTATCTCGGTGTCTGCGTCACGATTCTGGGATGGATCTATTTTTATTTTGTTGGATATCATCTGTTGCCAGCGTATGTCGCCAAGTTTGATACGGTGAAGGGCAACCTGAAAGAATACATTGTAGAAACGGAAATTTTTTCCGGGTCAAAAATCATAGGTAAGTCTGTGAAAGAAGCAGGGCTCAGAAGTCTGGTTGATCTTTTTCTGGTGGAGATTGCACGAAGCGGAAAAGTTATTTCACCGGTCTCACCTGAGGAAGTGCTGGAACGCGGTGACTTGCTTTACTTTTCAGGAAATACGGAAGCCATCTACAACTTTATCAAGGAGCAAAATGGTCTCGGTGTTCATCAAAACCCATTGGAATCCGGACGCTTTAATTTTCTGGAAGCGGTCGTTCCTGCTAACTCTAGTCTGGTAGGTGTTAAAATCAAGAACTCCAATTTTAGGAAGAAGTATGATGCCTCCATCGTCGCCATCCAACGGGATGGAATGCGGCTGGGCAGTAAAGTTGGTGAGACGGTACTACAAGGCGGCGATTTCTTGTTGCTGGTGGCCGGGGAGAATCAC